>JAZOON010000045.1:0-7887 GCA_045655045.1 Eubacteriales bacterium
AAGGAACGCCCAGCGGGTTCAGAACGATATCCAGCGGCGTGCCGTCTTCCAGATAAGGCATATCTTCCGGCGGCAGGATGCGAGAAACGACACCCTTGTTACCGTGACGTCCTGCCATCTTGTCTCCGACGGAGATCTTTCTCTTCTGCGCTATATAAACTCTTACCGTCTTGTTTACGCCCGTGGGAAGATCGTCGTGATTTTCATGAGAAAATACCTTTACGTCAACGACGATACCCGATTCTCCGTGAGGAAGTCTCAAGGAAGTATCTCTTACCTCTCTTGCCTTCTCACCAAAGATAGAGCGGAGGAGCTTTTCCTCTGCGGTAAGCTCTGCCTCTCCCTTGGGAGATATCTTACCGACGAGAATGTCGCCTGCTCTTACCTCAGTACCCTTCTTTACGATACCCTCGGTGTTAAGATCCTTAAGCGCGTCGTCACCGACGTTGGGGATCTCGCGGGTTATCTCTTCCGGTCCAAGCTTGGTATCTCTTGCCTCTATCGTATACTCCTCAATATGGAGCGAGGTATACACGTCGTCTCTTACAAGTCTTTCGTTAAGAAGAACTGCGTCCTCGTAGTTGTAACCCTCCCACGTCATAAAGCCTATGAGAGCATTCTTACCCAAGGAAATCTCGCCGTCAGCCGTAGCGGGACCGTCAGCTATGACCTGACCTGCCTCGACCTTTTCTCTCGCCTCAACTATAGGACGCTGATTGAAGCAAGTACCCTGGTTGGTCTTCTTGAACTTGATGAGGTCGTAAACGTCCTTATGACCGTCCTCGCAACGGATAACAATCTTAGCGGCGTCAACCTTTTCAACCTCACCCGCATTCTTGGCAACTACAACGACACCCGAATCGACTGCCGCCTTGTACTCCATACCCGTACCGATGATAGGAGACTCAGTCACCATAAGCGGAACCGCCTGCTTCTGCATGTTCGAGCCCATGAGCGCACGGGAGTTATCGTCGTTCTCAAGGAAAGGTATCATTGCGGAAGCAACGGAAACTACCATCTTAGGAGATACGTCCATGAAATCGACCTCAGTTGCGGCTCTTTCAACGAACTCACCTCTGTCACGGGCAATTACCTTTGCGTTTACAAATCTGTTGTTTTCATCAAGAGGCTCGTTAGCGGGAACTACCACGTAATTGTCCTCTTTGTCCGCGGTCATATATACCACCTCATCGGTGACTATTCCCGTTTCCTTGTCTATTCTGCGGAAGGGAGCCTCGATGAAGCCGTAATCATTGATACGCGCGTAAGTTGTAAGGTAGGATATAAGACCGATGTTAGGACCTTCGGGTGTCTCTATAGGACACATACGTCCGTAGTGCGTATAGTGTACGTCACGAACGTCGAAGGATGCTCTTTCTCTCGAAAGACCGCCTGGACCGAGAGCCGAAAGACGTCTCTTATGCGTAAGCTCTGCGAGCGGGTTGTTCTGGTCCATAAACTGCGAAAGCTGTGACGAACCGAAGAACTCGCGGATAGCGGTGGTTACGGGCTTGATATTGATAAGCGCGCTGGGAGTAAGCTTTTCGTTATCCTGGCTTATCATTCTTTCCTTAATTATCTTCTCCATCTTAGCAAAGCCGCTTCTGAGATAATTCTCAAGCTGCTCGCCTACGGAACGGATACGGCGGTTTCCAAGGTGGTCGATATCGTCGCCAACACCCACACCGTGAGAGAAATTAAGCAGATAGCTGATAGACGCGAAGATGTCCGCCTTGGTTACGGTTCTGGGGCAAAGCTCGATAAGTCTCGCCTTCGCCTCAGCCTTAAGTCCTTCTCTGTCGTCACCGTACTTCTCAATAAGCTCGAGAAGAACGTCAACGTTTACCTTCTCGTTTATATCGCAATCCTTAAGATCGTATCCAAGAACTGCCTGAGGAAGAATGGTATTGTTAGACATAACCTTAACGATCTCGCCGTTATCGAGTCTGATCTTTACCTCGTTGACTGCGTTATCCTCGATAAGGAACGCCTTTTCGTTGTCAATGTACTCACCGTCACTTACGATGACCTCACCCGTCAGGCGGCTGACAACGTCCTCTGCGGCAACATGTCCGCGAAGTCTTGAATGTATTGCCATCTTCTTATCGAACTTATAACGTCCGACCGAAGAAATATCGTATCTCTTGCCATCGAAGAAATGGTTGTTGATAAGCGTGAGCGCGGACTCTACCGTTGCGGGGTCACCGGGGCGGAGCTTTTTGTAGATCTCCTTGAGTGCCTCGGAAATAACGTCGGAATTGAACTGAGCCGCTCTTTCCTCACTCTCGTCCTTTTCAAAGGTAGCCGTAAGGGTGGGCTCGTCTCCGAAGAGCTCGTATATCTCCTCGCGAGTACCGTAGCCAAGCGCTCTGATAAACATAGTAAGGGGAAGCTTACCGTGCTTATCGATAGTAACGAAAGCCACTCCGTTCGAATCAATATTGTACTCAAGCCAAGCTCCCTTATAAGGGATGATCTGCGACTTGAAGTTGTTCTTACCCATTTTATCGGTGCTTGCCTCATAGTACATACCGGGAGAACGTACTATCTGAGATACGATAACTCTTTCAGCACCGTTGATAACGAACGTACCCGTCTCGGTCATTATGGGGAAATCACCCATAAAGATGTCGGTAGCCTTTACCTCGCCCGTCTCCTTATTGGTAAGGCGGACGTTGACCTTAAGGGGCGCTGCAAAGTTAGCGTCTCTTTCCTTGCACTCCTCAACCGTATACTTGGTAGCCTTGGTATCGATAGTGTGAGACACGAACTCGATAACAAGCTTTCCCGAATGGTCTACGATAGGCGATACCTCACGCAACACCTCTCCAAGACCTTCCTCAAGGAACCACTTAAAGGATTTTGTCTGAACTTCAACAAGATTAGGAAGCTCACACGGGAACTGTGACCTGGAAAAACTCTTTCTGACCGTTTTGCCAAGCTTGTGTTCTTTTACATTGACCATTTTCTACACTCCAATCAAAGTAATATCCACTGTTAAACGAAGCGGGACTCGCCGCCACTACGCCCCGACCTCTCACACGCGTATATAAATATATCGTAGAAAAGTCCGACAAGGTTTTTTAAAAACCTCAAATAGGGCATAATAAGCAATTATAATGCAGTTTACAATTATAGCACGTTTGTCAAGAATTGTCAAGAGTTTTTTCAAAAAAATCTTTATTTTTTTAACAATTAACGTAAAAAACCGTCAAAAAGACGATTTTGATAATTTTTTTATTTTTTTTGAAAAAGGTATTGCAAATAAACGAAAAATGTGATATCATATATAACTGTATGGATGAAGGAACGCGTAACCTCTCATGCGCGGACCAAAATGCTTTTACCAACATAATACTACGGAGGTGAACATCAATGCCGAATATCAAGAGCGCAAAGAAGCGTGTTATCGTTACGAAGACCAAGACTCTTCAGAACAAGATCTTCAAGACACAGCTCAAGACTGATATCAAGAAGTATCAGGCTGCTGTTGCCGCAGGTGACGCTGCTCTCGCACAGGAGACCTACAAGGCTGCTGTTAAAAAGATAGACAAGGCTGCTGCTCGTGGAATTATCCACAAGAACGCTGCTGCCCGCAAAAAGAGCCAGTTCACAAAGGCGCTTAACAATATGTAATTTTAACCGTATGCAGACTCTCACCTCTGCGTACGGTTATTTTACTAAATAAAAAAGAACTGCTGTGCAGTTCTTTTTTATTTGCTCTTACCCGCTTCCGAATGTCTTTTTATAGCTTCAAGCGACTCGTCGCTTATAACGTGCTCTATCTTGCATGCGTCCACCGATGCTATATCGTGAGGCACTCCAAGCGTCTCCAAAAACGCGCATATCTGCGTATGTCTGTCGTATATCTTTTCAGCGACTTCCCTGCCCTTATCCGTAAGCGAAAGATATCCCTGTGCGTTGGTTACGACGTATCCGCCTTCCTTGAGAAGTCCGAGCGCACGGCTCACGCTTGGCTTGGAATATCCCATATATTCGCACACGTCGATAGCTCTCACCTCAGAGCTTGTACGCGATAAGACAAGTATGCTTTCAAGATACATCTCTCCCGATTCCTGTAAATGCAAGTCCGTGTCTCCTTTCTGTGTTTTCATTAATTATATCACAAACATCAGAAAAAATCAAGTACATTTTTTCCGCTATCGGGATATAATACTAATATGAGAACTATTTTTAAACTTAACGACAGGTTTCCCCTGTTTTCCTACGCCCTGATATGCTTTACAGCTGCCTTGGACGCGCTTGTCTCCGTATCGCTCGTATACCCGAACGAATTTGCGCCCGAGGGCGTATACGGCGCGGTGACTATGGCTCAGTATCTTCTTGATTTCAGCGCGGGATATATATTTTTTATAATAAATATACCTATGGTAACAGTGGCTTTCTTTCGGCTTGACAAGCGCTTCGCGATAAAAAATCTGCTTTACGTAATCTTCTTTTCCGCCACCTGTCCTTTGCTTCAGTATCTTATAGCAAGATTTGATATCGGTTGGTTGGAATACAGAGCCGCCTCGCCCGAAAGCGCCGTGGTATTGGCGATATGCGTGGGTGTTTTCAACGGAGTGGCATACGCTACGACCGTAAGCGTGGGAGGCTCGACGGGAGGAACGGATATTCTCGCCGCGCTTCTGAACAAGGTCAAGCCGTCCTTTAACACCGTATGGATAATATTTACCGCAAACGCAGGCGTTGCTCTTGCCTCTTATTTCGTTTACGGACGCCGTCCCTTTCCCGTTCTTATGAGTGTTATATGCTCGTTTGCGGGTGGGTTCGTAAGCGATGCGATATTGCGTGGCGCAGACTCCGCTCTTAAATTTGAAATAATAACTCCCACTCCCGATGCACTTGCGACAGAAATAATGCGTGAGCTTAAGCACGGATGCACAAAGCTTCCTGCGCACGGTATGTATTCAAGCAAGGAGTATCATCTACTGATATGCGTAGTCAATAAACGTCAGCGAGCAGATTTTGAAAGGATAATAAGCCGTTACGAGAATACCTTCGCTTATTGCTCAAGAGTCCGCAGGACCTACGGTCATTTTGACAGAATAAAATAAAAAGTCCTTGACCTGTATCTCCTGTTGTGGTATAATTGTTCCCAGAAAGATAAAGGAGAGAAAAAATGTATTCACTGTTACTTGCTATCATCTACGTTGCATTTATAAGTCTCGGTCTTCCCGACTCGCTTCTCGGCTCGGCGTGGCCCGTTATGTTTGGAGAGTTATCCGTTCCCGTTTCGTTTGCGGGTATTATATCTATGATAATTTCCGCGGGGACTATATTTTCAAGTCTGTTTTCAGACAAACTCACCCGACGGCTCGGCGCGGGATTTGTAACGGCTGTCAGCGTTGCTCTGACAGGCGGTGCGCTTCTCGGCTTTGCTCTTTCAAAATCGTTCACAGTCCTTTGTTTGCTTGCGATCCCTTACGGACTTGGTGCGGGCGCGATAGACGCCGCACTTAACAACTACGTTGCCCTTCACTACACGTCAAGACACATGAGCTGGCTTCACTGCTTCTGGGGACTTGGCGCATCGGTCAGCCCCTATATAATGGGTTATGCTATCGGAGCGGGACACGGCTGGCGAACAGGCTACGGCATAGTGTCCGTAATACAGCTTATTCTCACCGCCTTTCTGTTTATTTCCCTGCCTCTGTGGAAAAAGCGAACGGCAGTTGATCCCACTGACGAAAACTACGAAGCGCCTCTCACTCTCCGTCAAGCCGTTGGAATAAAGGGTGTAAAATCAATACTTTTCGCCTTCTTCGCCTACTGCGCGTTTGAATCGACCGCAGGACTCTGGGCAAGCACGTACCTCGTTGAATTCAAAGGAGTAGACGCAAAAACAGCGGCAACGTTCGCCTCTCTTTTCTATATTGGAATAACACTCGGTCGCTTTCTGAGCGGATTTATCGCAGACAGCTTCGGTGACAAATCCCTTATACGAATAGGTCTTGGAATTATGGCGGTGGGCGTGGCTTTAATCATTTTGCCCATATCTGCTCCGTCACTTGCACTGGCGGGACTTATCATCGCGGGCTTCGGCTGCGCGCCGATATACCCCTCGGTAATACATTCAACGCCTTCTCATTTCGGAAAGCAAAATTCCCACGCTATCGTGGGAATACAAATGGCAAGCGCATACACGGGAACAACGCTTATGCCACCCTTGTTCGGTCTTATCGCAGAGCATATAAGTATAGCTCTTTACCCCGTATATCTTGCGGTGTTTATAGTGGTCGTACTTATAATGACTGAAAGAGTAAATCGCGTCTGTAAATAAAAAAAACAAAGGTCGTCTGATGTTCAGACGACCTTTGTTTTTTTTATTTCTTTACAATTATGCAGCCCACGGGACAGCTCTTCGCGCATTCGCCGCAATCGGTACATAATGAATAATCTATCCGCGCAAGGTTGTTTTCAACCTTTATCGCGCCTTGAGGACAGGTCTTTTCACATTTTTTGCAGCCTATACATCCGTTAGAGCATTTTCCTCTGACGAGCGCGCCCTTTTCCGTATTATTGCACGTCACGACGACGGTATCCACCGCATCCGTCAGCGTTATAAGTCCTCTTGGACATACTCTGGTACATATTCCGCAGCCTATGCATTTTCTCGGATCAATATGTGCTATACCGTTTTCTATACATATAGCGTTCTCTGGACACACTGCCGCGCAGTCGCCAAAGCCCATACAGCCAAACACGCATTTGCCCTGCCCGCCGTACATAAGCTTCGCCGCCTCGCAGCTCTTTATGCCTACGTAATCCATCTTGTTCGAGGTGTGCGTGCAATCTCCCATACAGTGTATGACAGCTACCTTTTCCACAACGTCCTCAAATTCCTTGCCGAGTATCTCCGCCATCTTCTGTGCCGCCGCGTCAGCACCTGGTATACAAAGATTTATCTTTTCTTCCTCGCCACTCGCGAGCGCCTTTGCGTATCCGTCACAGCCCGCGTAGCCACAAGCTCCGCAGTTTGCTCCGGGCAGACATTCTCTTATTTCAAGGTAAACGGTATCTTCCTTGACCGCAAAAAATTTGGAAGCAAGCACGAGCATAATCGCGCACACCGCGCCTATTCCCGCGACCACCGCCGCAGCTATTAAAATTTCATTCATTACGCTCTTCCCTCCTTACGCAAATATGCCTTCAACTATTCCGACAAATCCGAAAAAGGCGAGAGCGACTATAGACGCGGAAACGAGCGTTATGGGAAGTCCCTCAAAGCACTTCGGCGGCTGTGCCTCCTCAAGTCTCGAACGAACTCCCGCAAAAAGGACCATCGCAAGCAAGAATCCGAGTCCGACTCCAAGCGAGTTTACCATTGATTCAAGGAAGTTATATCCGTCGTTTATGTTATTGATAGTAACACCGAGAACCGCACAGTTAGTGGTTATAAGCGGCAGATATATTCCCAAGGATTTATGTAACGCAGGCAGATATTTCTTCAGTATTATCTCAACGAGCTGAACGAGCGCGGCAATAACGAGTATAAATACGATAGTACGCATATATCCAAGCCCGTTAGGATCAAGTAAATAGTACTGTATAGGCCACGTTGCCGCCGTTGCCATAAGCATTACGAATATTACCGCTGCGCCCATTCCCGTCGCTTGATTGAGCTTTTTGGAAACCCCGAGGAACGGACAAATTCCGAGAAAACGTGACAGAACGTAGTTATTAACAAGCACGCTTGTCATAAGGATTATAACGAGAGATTTAAGCATTTCCATTACTCATTTCCCTCCTTTTCCTCAGACTCTTCCTCGCAAGACGTCTTACCGCAAAGTCCCGCCGACGGACAGCCCGCGCATCCCGACTGCTTGTTTTTGGACGGTTTGTTTCCCGTCAGCTTATTAACGA
>JAZOON010000046.1:0-4772 GCA_045655045.1 Eubacteriales bacterium
ACAGCCCGTTTGCGGGTAAGGAAGGAAAGTTCGTTACATCCCGTCAGCTTCGCGACAGACTTTATAAGGAGCTTCTCAAGGACGTTTCCTTGCGCGTTGAGGACGGAGAAACGACGGAGGAATTCAAGGTTGCGGGCAGAGGAGAGATGCACCTTTCTATCCTTATCGAGACTATGCGTCGAGAGGGATACGAAATGACCTGTTCTAATCCGAGAGTCCTTTTCAAGGAGATAGACGGCGTTAAGTGCGAGCCTATGGAGCGCGTTACGCTTGACGTTCCTCAGGATTACGTTGGCGCAGTCGTTGAGAAGCTCGGACAGAGAAAGGGCGACCTTCTCGAAATGAATCCGCTCGGAAGCCGTATGAGAATAGAATATCTCATACCTTCAAGATGCTTGTTCGGTTACCGTTCGGAGTTCCTTACCGCTACTCACGGAGAGGGAATAATGAACACCATTTTCGACGGCTATCAGCCTTATCGCGGAGAAGTAACAATGAGATTTACAGGCTCCCTCGTTGCTTCCGAAACGGGTGAAACGACGAGATACGGTCTTTTCAATACTCAGGAAAGAGGAAATCTGTTCGTAGGACCTCAGACTCCCGTTTACGAGGGAATGATAGTCGGAGAAAATCCCAAGAACGACGATATTGCGGTCAATCCCTGTAAGAAAAAGCAGCTTACCGCTATCCGTTCCGCAGGCGCGGACGAGAAGCTGTTGCTTACTCCCCCCGTTATTTTCTCCCTTGAAGAGGCTATCGAGTTTATAACGGACGACGAGCTTATAGAGGTTACTCCCAAATCCATTCGCCTTCGTAAGAAGATACTTAACACGGAGCTTCGTATGAAAGCCGTGATGAAGGCAAGAAGGGAAGCAGGAAAATAATATATTAAAAAGCAGCTGATTTAGCGTAGTGTCCTTAAAGGGCACTACGCAGTTATGCTCGATTACACCAAGTTATGATATGCCTTCAGCACATTTTCAAGCAATAGGGCGATCATATCATAACGTTTGCGAAGCAAACTCATAACGGCGAGAAAAAACGAGCCTCATAACTCATAACTCAAAACAGCATTTGTGTACACATAGGCAGTACTTCATATGCCTTAATTAAAGACTACAGCAAAATACTGTCTATTGACTAAGAAAAAGATTAGCAAAAAAAGCCTTCCCTGGCAAGGGAAGGCTTTTTGTTACTTACCGAGAGGTGATCGCAGAGGTTTTTGATATGCTAATGTCAAAAGTGACTTTGCGTTACTTTCGTCATAGTAGGGTGCGTGGAATTTTTGTTTTTGTTAATTCTTTTTGCTTGTTGGATCAAATTCGGGGAAACAACGCAAAAAGTAGTCGCACTCATCGCAACAACATTCAAAACCTTGTTCTCCGTTGCCAAGACAAACGGCAGGCTCTCCGTGTGTGAGTTCTACGCCGGTAACATCTATCACCTTTTTGGAAATGTTTTTACTCATACATTCACCTCATCAGCATATAAAAAAGTGCGCTCCAAAAGGAACGCACCGAAAAAATGCATCCCTCTCATTGTTGCTACACAAATGCTCGACCGTTGAAGGTATGAGGAAAGAGAGAAAACACTTTTTACCAAAGTATTTTCCCTTCAACGGTTAAAAATATGCAATTTGTGTAGCGCATATATTGTACCATATTTCTGCCGATTTGTCAATAAAACTTGAGAATTTGACAAAACTTTGATGTCTTTAATTAAGTCAGTACTTGCAAAGAAAAAAGGATGAGGAGCTTTTATAACTTCTTCGTCCTTTTTCTGTCGGCAGGTAACGTATTCTTCAAATTTAAAAACTGTCCTTAAGAGTAAAGACTATTTTCCTCTCTTTTTTTAAAAAAGTAGCGAAAACTCCCACAATAAACTAACTTTCTATTGTAAAATCAAGAAAAATGTGGTAGAATAGTATTTGTGATATTATGCGTAAGGGGTGGTATTATGCTATCAAAGATATACAGCGCAGGATTGTTCGGGATTGACGGATATATCGTGACGGTTGAGTGCAACGCGCAGTCGAGAATACCCGACTTTCAGCTTGTCGGACTCCCCGACCTTGCGGTAAAGGAAGCGAAGGAGCGTGTAAGGACGGCGTGCGAGAACAGCGGATTTCGTTTTCCAGCGCTTGAGCTGACTCTCAATCTTGCTCCCGCGGATAGAAAAAAGGAGGGCTCGGCATTTGACGTGGCTATACTTACGGGTATACTTCATTGCGCGGGCGCAATAGAATATAAGACGGACTTTTCGGACAAATGCTTTGTTGGTGAGCTTTCGCTTTCGGGCGAGGTACGTGGAGTAAGGGGAGCGCTTTGTATGTGCGTTGCCGCCAAAAACGCAGGAATGAAGGAGTTTTACGCTCCCGCGGCAAACGCCCGTGAGGCGGCGGCTGTCGAGGGAATCGACGTTTATTCCGTAAATAACGTAAAGGAGCTTATACTCCACCTGAATGGCACGCAGAGAATGTCGCCCGTGGGCAAGGACGTTGCGGCTTTTGACTCGGCGGCGGGCTCGTCGGACGTGGACTTTTCCGACGTAAAGGGACAGGTAATGGCGAAGAGAGCTATGGAGATAGCGGCGGCGGGCGGTCACAACGTGCTGCTCATAGGACCTCCCGGTACGGGAAAGTCTATGCTTGCCAAAAGGCTGCCGTCCATACTTCCCCCGCTTACGTTTGACGAGGCGATAGAAAGCACGAAGATACATTCCGTGGCGGGAACGCTTGCAGAGGGAGTGTCACTCATAACCGCGCGACCTTTCCGTTCCCCGCACCATACTATGAGTGTGGTCAGCTTAGTTGGCGGCGGCACGAATCCTCTGCCCGGCGAGGTGTCACTTTCACACAACGGCGTGCTGTTCCTTGACGAGCTGCCCGAGTTTCCGAAAACCGTGACTGATTCGCTCCGTCAGCCGCTTGAGGACAGACGTGTGACGATAACGCGCGCAAGCGGACGTGTGACCTATCCTTGCTCGTTTATGCTGGTCGGAGCTATGAACCCTTGCAGATGCGGATATTACGGACACCCCACGCGTCCTTGCACCTGCTCACAGAACGACGTGAAAAGGTACATATCCAAGATAAGCGGACCTATGCTTGATAGAATAGATATTCAGATAGAGCTTCCGTCGCTGTCATTTGACGAGCTGTCAGCGCCCGCGGCGGCGAGTGAGACGTCGGAGACGGTAAGAAAGAGAGTTATTGCCGCAAGAAGGTTTGCGGCGGAGCGAATGAGTGAGGAAAAGGGTATTTTCTGCAACGCTCAGCTTGATTCCGCGCAGATACGCAAATACTGCGCTATGGACGACGCGGCGGCAATGATAATCAGGTCGGCATACGATAGGCTTGGTATGTCGGCGCGCGGCTACGACAGAGTTTTGAGAGTGGCGCGCACGGTTGCAGATATGGACGCGTCGGAGACGATACGCGGCGCGCATATTGCGGAAGCTATACAGTACAGAAGTCTTGATAAAAAATATTGGAGCTGAAAATGAAGAAGCTTAAGGATCTTATATTTGAGCTTTGCAAAATACCGTCTGTGTCGGGCTTTGAGAAGCGCGGGGCGGCAGAGCTTGCAAGGCTTACGGAGGGAATGCTTGACGCGCCCGTCACGGACGGCATTGGCAATCATCTCTTCGTGAAAAAATGCGGCAAGGTGGGAGCTCCCGCCGTGCTTATTGACGCGCATTTTGACGAGATAGGAATGATAGTCAGAGAGGTCTGCGACGGCGGATTTTTGCGCGTCGCGCCGCTCGGCGGTATCGACGTTGCTATTATGCAGGCGGCGGACGTTATGATATACGGAAACGAAACGCTTCGAGGCGTTATTGCTTCAACTCCCCCTCATCTGAGAAAGACCGAGGAGCTTCCCGATGCCACCGAGGTAATTATTGACACGGGGCTTTCAAAGGAGCGAGCAGAGAAAATTATTCCCATAGGAACGCCCGTGGGCTTTGCGCCCGTATACGGCGAGCTTAAGGGCAGAAGGATAATGGGCAAGAGCTTTGACAACAAGGCGTGCGCGGCGTGCGCTCTCTGGGCGGTAGCCAATACGCCGAGTGAGCGGCTGGCGGCTGACGTTTACGTGCTTTTATCGGCGGTCGAGGAGACTAATCGACAGGGCGGCGTTGTTGCCGCAGCGTACGGAGTTTATCCCGATTACGCAATGGTTATTGACGTAAATCTCGGCAGAGTTCCCGACACTAAGGATTATGAGACAGTTGAGCTTGACGGCGGTGTTTCGCTGTCCTACTCCGCTGCAACGGATATAAGGCTGACGGAGGCGGTGCGCCGTCTTTGCAAGGAAAAGGGAATTGATTTCGTGAAGATCGCCGCGCCCTCAAGCACGGGAACGAACGCAACGTCGCTCAATCTCGTCCGTCAGGGCGTGCCCGTGGTTGACGTGGGACTTCCGCTTGCCTCGATGCACACCTACAACGAGGTGATAAGTCTGGACGACGCGGAGACGCTTGCGCGGCTCGTGACTGAATTTATCTCGTCTGAGGAGATAGCAAAGGATTTTTCGCGAGAGGGGGAGCTGTTTGAATGACGGAGTCGGTAGAACTGATAAAAAGGCTTTCTCTTGCCTTCGGACCGTCGGGATGCGAGGGTGACGTAGCGCAAATTATTCGCGGAGAGATAGAGGGTATTACGGACGGGATAACGCTTGACCGTATGGGAAATCTTATCGCGCGGATGCGTTTTGGAAACCTTGGTGCGACCGACCGTAAGCGCGTTATGGTGAGCGCGCATATGGACGAGG
>JAZOON010000047.1:0-6666 GCA_045655045.1 Eubacteriales bacterium
GTTATCGTTTCGCACGGTGGTTTCCGTCTTTACCGTCCACGAGCCGTCATCGCAAAGTGTGGGATTTGCATACACGCCCCATAGATCAACGGAAAGTTTTTCCGTTTTTACAAGCCACACGTGTCGGTATATGCCGCCACCCTCGTACCACCAGCCCTCGTGGTTTTGTGTATCCACATATACTGCAAGCGTGTTTTCTTCCCCGAATTTTACCACGTCGGAGATATCTACCTCAAACTCGGTATATCCGCAGAAATTACGCTTCATAAGGCAGCCGTTGAGATATACCGTCGCGTGCGTAGCCACTCCCTCAAAATGTATGACGATACGGCGTTCCTTATCCGTTTCGGGAAGTGTAAATTTCTTTCTGTACCAGGCATTGTGATAAGGTACAAATGCAAGCGCTTCGCTGTATTTTTCGTTCGGTATTTCCTCGATAACGTAATCGTGCGGAAGATTTACGCTTGTCCAAGTCTCGAAATTAAAATAGCTTGTATCGTAATTCTGCGAGGCGGGACCGAATTGCTTTCTTTCTGTCTTGGCAGAAAGATACGCGGCTAATTTTTTTGAAGGGAATGGTGTGTCGATATCTCCCTTGTGAAAAAGCCAATCGCTGTCAAAATTTATCTTTTCTCTCATTGCGGATACCCCCCTTTATCATAGTATAATTATATCATACGGTATTGCAAAATCAATGGTACTTTTCTCCAAAAAATTGTACGCAAATGCTTTTTTTGAAACTGAAAAGCTCCCACTTGGACTCGCGGGAGCTGTATTTCTGTTCAGTTAAGTCTTTTACATATAGCATCGGCGATTTTTACACTCGCCGTTCCGTCGCCGTAAGGATTTTTTGCGGTACACATCTTTGCGTAAAGCCTCGGGTTATCAAGAAGCTCCTTGGCGGTTGCGAGAATTTGATAGCGGTCTGTTCCCGCAAGTCTTGCAACACCCGCGAGTATTCCCTCGGGGCGTTCGGTAAGCTCCCTCATTATAAGCACGGGCTTGCCAAGTGCCGCCGCTTCCTCCTGTATACCGCCCGAATCTGTAAGCAGCATATAGCTTCGCGCCATTATGTTGTGACAGTCAACTACTCCAAGCGGTGGACAAAGCGTTACGCGCTCGCAATTTCCCAGCACGTTTTCAGCAAAAAGCTTGACCTTGGGATTTGGGTGAACGGGGTATATTATGCGCACGTCGGCGTATCCTTCAACTATATCCTTTACGGCGAGAAGCATATTTTCAAGCGGTATTCCAATGCTTTCACGGCGGTGGGCGGTCAGGAATATTATTCGTTCTCCCGCGTCCGAAATATACGGACTGTCATATTCCTCGCGAAGCGTATATTTAAGCGCATCTATTACCGTGTTCCCCGTCACCGCTACGGCTGTGTGGGAAACACCCTCGTGCATAAGATTTTGCGCCGCGGTGTGCGTTGGAGCAAAGTGCATATCCGCAATAAGACCTACGGCGCGTCTGTTGAATTCCTCGGGAAACGGGGCGCGTATATTATGGCTTCTGAGTCCCGCCTCGACGTGAAATACTGGGATTTTCATATAAAACGCCGCAAGGGATACGGCAAACGCGGTTGTCGTGTCACCGTGAACTATCACTCCCGACGGCTGCTCGGCTTCAAATATTTCTTTTATGCCCGAAAGAATATTACCCGTAATATCGAATAGCGACTGAGAGTCGCGCATAATATTCATATCGTACTCAGGGGTTATTCCAAACAGAGCCATAACCTCGTCGGCGATAGCTCTGTGCTGCCCCGTGAATACTATCTTGACGCATATATTATTTCTTTTTAAAAGCTCCTTGATAAGAGGACACAGCTTTATTGTCTCGGGACGTGTCCCGAATGCAACGAGAATTTTCGATCTTTTCATTAGTACCCCGCTTTTATTTGCGCGCGCAGACGGGCGAGTATCTTTTTTTCCAGTCTTGATATGTAGGATTGGGAAATGCCAAGACGGTCAGCGACCTCTTTTTGAGTCATTTCCTTTTTGCCACTCATTCCGTAGCGTAGCTCGATTATCTCTCTTTCTCTCGGCTCGAGAGCTTCAACGGCGCGTCGCACTGCCATTCTTTCCTCAAACTGCTCTATCTCGAAGGAAATGCTGTTGTCGTCGCTTCCGAGAATATCCGAAAGAAGAAGCTCGTTACCGTCCCAGTCAACGTTAAGAGGCTCGTCGATCGAAACCTCCGCCTTTGCCCCCGAGTGCTTTCTTATATACATAAGTATCTCGTTTTCGATACACCTCGATGCGTACGTCGCAAGCTTTATGTTTCTGTCGGGCTGAAAGGTGTTGATCGCCTTGATAAGACCTATAGTTCCGATAGAAACGAGGTCCTCAAGTCCCGCTCCCGTATTGTCAAAGCGCTTGGCTATGTAGACGACAAGGCGAAGGTTATGTTCTATGAGTATCTGTCTCGCCGACTCCTCCTCTCCAAGCTTTGACAGCATCTCGCTTTCTTCCTCGCGGGATAGCGGCGGCGGAAGAATGTCCGCGCTTCCCACGAAGAATATTCCCTTTGGCTTTTTGCCGAACCTCTTCGTTACGATCCTTTGCCAAAGTCCTATTATTTTGTATCCGAGCCTTTCAAGAGCCTTTAGTATTTTGCTGTTTGTCAATTTATTTCCCTCCAAAATTATAATCGTTTATATTATCAGCTCACAGGGGACTAACGCCTCGCAGCCCTCGTGCTCTCCGATATCGGAGATGACCAGAAGCGCATCTACCGCCCGACCGTCAAGTGACAGCGCATCCGTTCGCAAGGCGACGAGCATACCCGTTCCCGTCGCCGTTTTTGCGGGGATAAGCCGTATCCTTTTTGCATCCTCTGTACCGAGTGAGGATATGCTTTCGGGTGTTGCGGAAAGTATACTCTGAGGCACTACCCCCTCAAGAGCGGATCGGTCGGCGACTACGCACGGCTTGCCAGAGATAGGGTCGCGAAGAAGATTTCCGCTGTCGCAAAAGCCCCTGAGCTTTTTTTCATTACCTTGGTATTTTAGTGATACGGTTGAGTATCTTCTCGCGCTCTTTCGCCTGAAAAAGCGACCGCCGAAAAGCGTTATAGCTCCGCTTATAACGGCTAAGAGCAGGAGCGTCCACGCGCTTATTCCGTCGCCTTCTATTTCGTCGGCGGGAATGTCGAGCGTATTCAGAAGCTCGAAAAGCGCGGTCATAAAGCCGCCGAGAACGGCTGATGTTGCGACGTAAGTGCAGGTGTGTGCAACGATCGATCTTATCCCAAAGACCGTGGCGCACATAAACGCGCAGACGAGTATATGTACGACTATCTTCGCCACTCCCTCTACGGGTAAAAACAAGCTTGCGTCCGCATATATTCCTCCAAGCACCGCCCCCGCCACCATTCTCAGCTTTGAGAGCTTACTGCCAAGAAGCGTTCCCGCAAGGTAAAAGCAGAGAAAATCCATACTGAAATTTATCAAGAAAAACAGGTCGAGATATACCGTTTGCCCCACAAACACCCCTCTTTTCCAATTATTACCAATATTATACACCAAAGCACAGGAAAACTTTGTCGCAATAAGGAGGAGATTTAAATTTTTTCAAAAAAATAAAACGGGAATATTCCTCGGAATATTCCCGTTAATATTTTAGTTTTAAGCTAATTTAGCTTCAAGACGCTCGCGGATAGCCTTGATAAAGCCAATAGAGTTTACGGCGGTAGCGGTGTAGCCCTCGCTGACAAGACCTACGAGGTCCTTTGTCATAATACCGTCGTTAAGCGTGTCGATACAAGCCTCTTCAAGCTTGTCCGCAAAGCTCATAAGCTCGGGCAGCTCGTCAAGCTCGCCTCTCTTGCGGAGTGCGCCCGACCAAGCGTAAATGGTAGCCATGGGGTTGGTAGACGTGTCCTCACCCTTGAGGTAACGGTAATAGTGGCGGGTGACCGTTCCGTGAGCCGCCTCGTACTCGTAATTTCCGTCGGGGGAAACGAGAACGGACGTCATCATAGCGAGAGAGCCGAACGCGGTCGATACCATATCGGACATAACGTCGCCGTCGTAGTTCTTGCATGCCCAAATATATCCGCCCTCACTTCTGATAACGCGCGCAACGGCGTCGTCGATAAGCGTGTAGAAATACTCTATTCCAAGCTCGTCAAACTTCGCCTTATATTCGTTGTCGAATATATCCTGGAAGGTGAGCTTGAACGTCTGGTCGTACTTCTTGGATATGGTGTCCTTGGTTGCAAACCAAAGGTCTTGCTTTGTGTCGATAGCGTACTGGAAGCAGGAGCGAGCAAAGGACTCAATAGAGCTGTCCTTGTTGTACTGTCCCTGAAGAACGCCGCCGCACTCAAAATCGTAAATAGTCTCGCGGAAGGTCTCGCCGTTCTCTGCGGTGAAGAGAAGCTCTGCCTTACCGGGGCAGGGGACTCTGTACTCGGTGGATTTATACACGTCGCCGTATGCGTGACGGGCGATGGTGATGGGCTTCTTCCAGTTTCTTACCGCAGGCTTTATGGAGTCGATAAGTATGGGCGCGCGGAAAACGGTGCCGTCGAGAATGGCGCGGATAGTGCCGTTGGGGCTCTTCCACATCTCGGTGAGGTTGTATTCCTCAACTCGCTGCTTGTTGGGCGTGATCGTAGCGCACTTTACGGCAACGCCGTATTTCTTGTTTGCGTTTGCGCTGTCAATGGTTACCTGGTCCTTGGTCCTCTCTCTTTCGACAAGACCGAGGTCGTAGTATTCCGTTTTAAGATCGACGAAGGGGAGAAGAAGCTCGTCCTTTACCATCTTCCACAGAATTCTCGTCATTTCGTCGCCGTCCATTTCGACAAGCGGCGTTTTCATTTGGATTTTTTTCATAGTTCAATACCTCCGAACAGTTTGAAAAATAATATATTTATTGCAATTTCCTGCAATATTTCTTTTTTTATGCTTCGCTGTGGTTTTTGTAGTAGTTCATAAGACAGCCGTCAAGGATTATCTCCTTTTCATCCTCCGTGAGCCCCTTAACGTAAAGAGTTACGTCGGAAACTGAGCCGTCCTTGCTTACCACCTTTGCGGCAAATTCCTCTTTACCGTCGATTATTGCCTGACGGATACCCTTGACGAACACATAATCGCCCGCCTCGTACGGGAAATCCGCGCCTTCAGCGAGAGTGAAGGGAAGAATACCCCAGTTGATACAGTTGGAACGATAACGCTTGGTTGCGAATTCATAGCAGATATTTGCAAAGCCGCCAAGTACCTTCTGGCAGGAAGCCGCCTGCTCGCGCGCAGAGCCGTCACCGGGCTTGTTTGCGAACACGCAAGAGCCGAACTGAGTATTGTCTATCTCGTCAGCACAGCCGAGAATACCGAGAACCGACGTAAGCTCCGCATCGTAATTCTTCTCGCGTCTTGCCGCTTCTACCTTGGCTACAGCCTTTGAGTTGCCCACGTATTCGGGAACTCTGCGAGAGAGAGCAAATTCCGCAAGGCGGAGAGGATTGGAGCGGTAAGAGGACGTCTCACCCGAGGGGATAAGCTCGTCCGTGGTCGTTACGGGGTCGCGTATGACCGCCGCAAGCTTGACCAAGAGGTTGTCCGCAAGCTCGTACTGAGTGGGCCAATCGGTTATGTTAGGACCGAACACAAGCTCCGCGTCGGCATCAGCCTTGCCGTAGCCGTAATAAACTCTCTTTTCGTAAACGCTTCTGTCGTAGCTGTATTCGTGCGGTGTGTAGTCGTACTCAACGTCCGTAGCCGCCGTGATATATCCGCCGTTTGCCGCCGTTGCCGCGATACTTCTCGCGTCCATAAGGGCAACGCCCGAAAGCTGTCCCTCACCCGGCTTTGAGCCTTCGCGGTTGGGGAAGTTACGCGTGGTGTGGCGGAGAGAAAGACCGTTGTTTGCGGGAACGTCGCCTGCTCCGAAGCAAGGTCCGCAGAAGGAAGGCTTTATGACAGCGCCCGCCTTAAGAAGCTCCGTCGTTGCGCCTATCTTGGTAAGCTCAAGAGAGACGGGAACGCTCGTGGGATATACGGAGAGCGAGAAGTAATCAGCTCCCGTGCTCTTATCATGGAGTATTGCCGCTGCCTCGTCGATGCTGTCGAACATACCGCCCGCGCAGCCCGCGATAATACCCTGATCTGCAAGAACGCCGCCGTTCTTTACCTTGGAGCGAAGGTCGAGCTTGCACTTGCCGAATTTCTTTGCCGCTTCCTCCTCTACCTTTGCGAGTATCTCGTCAGCATTTTCAACGAACTCGTGTATCGTGTACGCGTTCGAGGGGTGGAAGGGGAGAGCTATCATAGACTCCATCTTATCGAGGTCTATCTCTATCATAGCGTCGTAGTAAGCAACGTCCTTGGGGCGAAGCTCGCGGTAGTCCTCGGGGCGACCGTGAGTTTCATAATGCTTTCTTACGACCTCGTCCGTTTCCCATATAGAGGAAAGGCAAGTCGTTTCCGTAGTCATTACGTCAATTCCGTTACGGAAATCTATAGGAAGATTTTTAACGCCGGGACCTACGAACTCAAGCACCTTGTTCTTAGCGAAGCCGTTAGCAAATGTCGCGCCTACGAGAGCGATAGCCACGTCGTGAGGACCGATACCCTTTCTCGGCTTACCCGAAAGGTAAACGAGAACGACCTCGGGCGTTTTTATATCGTAGGTGTTTTTGAGAAGCTGCTTTACAAGC
>JAZOON010000048.1:0-6681 GCA_045655045.1 Eubacteriales bacterium
TCCCTCAACAGATACGACTAAAGTTTACGAGGTGTTATATGACCAAGAATATTCCTGCAATTTTCGGCTGTATGGTATTCAACGACGAGATCATGAGAGAGAGACTTCCGAAGGAGGTCTACAAGTCGCTGACCAAGACCATAGCCACGGGTAGAACCATAGATGCGTCCATTGCCGACGTAGTCGCGAACGCGATGAAGGATTGGGCGATAGAGAAGGGAGCGACGCACTATACCCATTGGTTCCAGCCGCTTACGGGCGTTACCGCCGAAAAGCACGACTCCTTTATCTCCCCTGTGGGAAGCTGTAAGATAGTTATGGAATTTTCGGGCAAGGAGCTTATCAAGGGAGAATCCGACGCGTCGTCCTTTCCGTCGGGCGGACTTCGCGCGACGTTTGAGGCAAGAGGATATACCGCGTGGGACCCCGCTTCTTACGCATTCGTTAAGGACGGAACGCTCTACATACCGACCGCGTTCTGCTCTTATACGGGAGAGGCGCTCGATACCAAAACGCCGCTTCTTCGCTCTATGGACGCAATAAGCGCGCAGGGACTGCGTATACTCCGCCTTTTCGGAGATACGACCTGCAAGCGACTTAATAATACCGTTGGCGCGGAGCAGGAGTATTTTATCGTTGATAAGGAAAATTACGATAAGCGTAAGGACCTCATATATACGGGCAGAACGCTGTTCGGCGCGCCCGCGCCCAAGGGACAGGAGCTGGAGGACCATTATTTCGGTCCGCTCAAAACCCGTATCAGCGCGTATATGGCTGACCTTGACGAGGAGCTTTGGAAGCTTGGAATAAATTCTAAGACAAAGCACAACGAGGCGGCTCCCGCGCAGCACGAGCTTGCGCCCATTTATGAAACAACCAATATGGCGGTAGACCACAATCTTCTGATCATGGAATATATGAAGAAGATAGCCGAAAAGCACGGTCTTGTGTGTCTGCTTCACGAAAAGCCTTACGCGGGCGTTAACGGCTCGGGTAAGCACAACAACTGGTCTATATCCACGGATATGGGCAAAAATCTGCTTGATCCCGGTAAGACGCCTGCGGAGAACGTAAAGTTTTTGCTTATACTTGCGGCTATCGTCAAGGCGGTAGACGATTATCAGGACCTTATGAGAATTTCCGTTGCTCACGCGGGCAACGACCACCGTCTCGGAGCTAACGAGGCTCCCCCCGCTATAGTGTCCATTTTCGTCGGCGAGGAGATAGAGGAGATAATCAAATCTATCGTTGACGGAAAGACGTACAAGGCGGCAAAGGCGGGTATTATGGACCTCGGTATTCCCGCAGTTCCTACCTTCCGCAAGGATACGACGGACAGAAACAGAACGTCTCCCTTCGCGTTCACGGGCAATAAGTTTGAGTTCCGTATGCTCGGCTCGTCGCAGAATATTGCAATGCCCAATATCGTACTGAACACCGCGGTCGCGGAGAGCTTCAGACAGTTTGCGGATATTCTTGAGGGAGCTGAGGACTTTGACGCGGCTGTGTCGAAGCTTCTTAAGGACACCTTCAGCGAACATATGAGAATACTCTTTGACGGTAACGGATATTCAGACGAGTGGGAAAAGGAAGCCGAGAAGAGAGGACTTCTTAACCTTAAAACGTCGGTTGACGCTTACAAGTGCTTCAACGCGCCCAAGAACGTCAAGCTCTTTACTGACCACGGCGTTATGAGTGAGGTTGAGATAAACTCACGCGAGGAGATATACTTTGAAAATTACTCGAAGATAGTAAATATCGAAGCGCTGACTATGATAGAAATGGCGATAAAGGATATCATTCCCGCTGTCAACGCGTACGTTGCCGAGGTTGCGGACACGGCGGCTGCAAAGCTTTCCGTAATGCCCGAGGCTGACGTGTCGGTTGAGAGGGATATTATCGCCAAGCTTTCCGCGCTTAACGCCAAGGCGTACCGCGCCGCTAACGCGCTCAAGGAAGCCGAGGCTGATGCCGCGGCGACCGCCGACGCCGTCAAGAGAGCAGAGAAGTACTGCAATAAGGTTATTGGCGCAATGGAAGCTCTCAGACTCGCTGTTGACGAAATGGAGCCGCTTACCGCAAGCGAATATTGGCCTATGCCTTCTTACGGCGACCTGATGTTCAGAGTATAAGCTTTCCGTTGGAGTAAGTGCTTTGACGTGCTTCTGCTTGGAACAAAAATTCGCTTGAAAAACTTGACAAAATACGACGCTGATAGTATAATATAATCAGTGAGTGTTTTTTCACGATCATAATTTACAAAAGGAGATTTACCATGGAAACTTTGAAGAAGATCTTCCCCCTGTCCTTCAAGTATACAAAGGACGTTCCCAATCTTATTATCGGTATACTTATTCAGCTTGTAGTAGGTATCATAGCGGGCGTGCTTATCGGCGTTCTTGCCAAGATCCCCGTTGTTAATCTTGTTGTAGGACTCGTTGGCGGACTTGTTGATCTTTACGTTATCGCAGGTATCGTTATTCAGATACTCGTTTTCGCAAAGGTTATTAAGGAATAAGCTCTTAATGAATAAAGGCGCAGCCGTGACGGCTGCGCCTTTTCCTTTTTTAATTATCTGTTATTGATAAGCTTTGTAAGCTCAACGGGATCAACGATCTTGCCGTCCTTGTATACTCTCATATTGCCCGAAGCGATCTCGTCTATGAGAATAACCTCGCCGTTGTTGTAGCCAAACTCAAACTTGATATCCCAAAGGTCAAGACCTATGGTCTTAAGGTCGTCAGCAACGATCTTGGTTATCTTGAGCGTCTGCTCCTTCATACTCTCGAACATAGCGGGAGTCATAACGCCGAGAGCCGCAAGACCTTCGCCCGTTACGAGCGGGTCGCCCTTCTCGTCGTTCTTGAAGGTGCACTCAACGTAACCGCCGACAAGGGGCGTGCCGTCCTTTATATACTCGCCGTATCTGCGAATGAAGCTACCCGTTGCTACCAAGCGGCAGATAACCTCAAGTCCGTTACCGCCCTGAGCCTTACCGAAGCACTCTGCGGGGAGGACCTCCATAGTAGCGTCGTCGATATTTGCGCTCACGTAGTGAGTTTTGATGCCTGCTGCCTTGAGAAGCTCGAAATAATAGATAGAGGTCTGGAGATTTGCCTTGCCAATACCGTCAATGGTAAGTCCAACGGAATTCTCGCCGGGATCAAAAACGCCGTCCTTACCCGTGCAGTCGTCCTTAAACTTGAGAAGAACGTTTCCGTTTTCAAGCTCGTAAACGTCTTTTGTTTTACCTGCGTAAAGCTTTTTCATAATAATACTCCTTTTTGTCGTCAATGCGACCTGATCTTATAGATATATTTTATCACAAAAACTCAAATTTGTATATAGTTTCTTGTAAAAAAATATTTGTCATAATAGAAAAATTTTAAAAAAACAAAAGCGAAATTTATCGACAAAATAAATATTTTTACTATACGCTTATATTTATGGCTGCTCTAGGCTTTGGCGGTAGGAGCTTCGGTTCGTCGCCAAAAAGGGGAATAAGCTTATCGAGGCTTACTTTTGCTTATTAGTGCTGCGATAAAGGAAAAGGTAAGAACGGCGGTGATGACAAGCGAGGATGCGGTAAGCGCGCCCGATAGGATACCGAGAATGCCTTTTTCGTCAATAGCCGTCTTAACCCCGTCAGCTATTACGTACCCAAAACCCGTAAGGGGAGTTGACGCGCCCGCTCCCGCAAATTCCATAAGCGGCTCGTAAAGACCGACCGCTCCGAGTATAACGCCCGCGACTACGTAGCCGACAAGTATCCGTGCGGGAGTCAGAGCCGTTTTGTCTATGAGGACCTGAGCTATAGCGCAAAAAAGTCCGCCAATGATAAAAGCCCATACAAAATCAAGAATTACGTTCATTTTAAATCTCCTTGTGTTCAATACGTAATAGGTGGGCGACCGCGGGAATAGCCAAGCCCTGCTGTATGCTTGACGGACTCATCATCGCGCCCGTTCCGACGAAAAGCATACGCTTGATGTTGCCGCTGCTCACGCGCCCGAGAAAATGCGCCGCCATTACGACCGCGGAGCAACCGCACCCCGAGCCGCCCGAATGCTTGTCCTGACGCTCTCTGTCGTATATCAGGATACCGCAATCGAAATATTGCTTACTAATGTCAAGTCCCGATGAATTTAGAAGCTCGCAAAGCACCGAGCCGCCCTCATTGCCGAGATCCCCCGTGACTATCGCGTCAAAATCGTCGGGCGAGCTGCCGCTTTCCCCAAAATACGCGAGTATGGTATCAGCCGCCGCGGGCGCCATAGCCCCGCCCATATTGGATGCGTTGTTTATTCCTTTCTCCACGACGATTCCCGCAACTGCTTCGGTTATAGCCGCCCGTCCGTCTCTGTCAACCATAAACGCGCCCGAGCCCGTGACAGTCCACTGCGCGGTTGGCGATCGTTGCGCTCCGTACTCTATAGGTGAGCGGTACTGCCGCTCTGCGGCAAGATAGTGTGACGACGTGACCGCCGCGGCGCGGTCAAAATATCCCGCCGATACGCACATAGCCGCAAGCATAAGGCTTTCCGCGGCGGTGGAGCACGCTCCGTAAAGACCGAAATACGGCACGTCAAAATCAAGCAGACCGTACGACGAGCCAACGCATTGATTTTGCAAGTCTCCCGCGAACATCGCCCCAACGTCGCGCACGTCAACGCCCTTTTTTTGAAGCAGAAGCTCCATAGCTTTTTTTTGCATAGCGTTTTCCGACTTTTCCCATGTGTCCGCCCCGAAGCTGTCCGTGCTGTCACAGAAATCAAAGCAGTTTCCAAGCGGTCCTTCTCCCTCGTGACGACCGACGACGGACGCCCACGCGCTAACGGTAGCATGGGGTATTTTTATAATTCTGTTACTCATAGATATCTCCTTACGTGATTTGCTTTCTCTAACTATTATTTGCAAAAAAATCCCGAATATGTCTTGAAATTTTCACGTCTTATTGTTATAATGTTTATAGTGAATATTTTTACGCAAGGAGAATAAATAATATGGTATACACTTTAAAAAATGAATTTATCACGGTCGAAATATCTTCGCGCGGAACGGAGCTTGTGTCCGTAACGAAGAACGGCTGCGAGTACGTATGGCAGGGAAATCCCGAGTTCTGGGCGGGGCGTGCGCCTATCCTTTTTCCGATCTGCGGACGTCTTTTCGGTGGTAAATACACCTTTGACGGTAAGGAATACGAAATGAATCTTCACGGATTTGCGAGAGCCTCGGAATTTGAAGCGGTGAAGATGACCGACACGTACGCCGAGTTCAAGCTGTGCGCAAACGCCGAGACGAAGGCTTGCTATCCCTTTGATTTTGAGCTTACGGTGATCTACACGCTTGACGGCAGCTCGGTAAAATCAAGCGCGGTGATAAAGAATACGGGAGACGAAGCTCTCCCCGCAACCTTCGGCGCGCACCCGGGCTTTAACGTTCCGCTTGACAGCGGAAGCTTTGAGGATTGGTACTTGGAGTTTTGCGAGGACTGTACTCCCGACGAGCTTGTGTTCTCCGACACCTGCTTCAATACGGGAATGAAAAAGGCGTACCCTTTAAAGGACGGTAGAATACTTCCTCTGAGACACAGCCTTTTCAACGTGGACGCTATATTTATGGATAGAATTGCTCCGTCGGTAACTCTTAAGAGCGACAAATCGCAAAGATACGTAACGCTGAAATACGACGGTATGCCATATCTTGGAATCTGGCACAAGCCGAGGACCGAAGCTCCTTACGTATGTATCGAGCCTTGGTGCGGTCTGCCTTCATTTGACGGTAAGATCGACGATATGGCGACCAAGAACGATATGTTCCATATAGAAGCGGGCAAATCAAGGACGGTAAGCTACGAAATAATATTCGGATAATTGGGGGAGCGTTATGCTTGACGGAAAAAATAAGCAATACCATATAAACGTATCGGCGGGGGATATAGGGAAATACTGTATTCTCCCGGGTGATCCCGCGCGCGTGGAAAAGATTGCCGCGCATCTTGAAAATCCTTACCACGTAAGCACCAACCGAGAATATACCATATGGAACGGCACGCTTGACGGCGAAGTCGTCACCGTTTGCTCGACGGGTATCGGCGGTCCTCCCACGGCGATCGCGGTTGAGGAGCTGGCGGCGTGCGGAGCGACGAATATGATACGCGTCGGAACGTGCGGCGGTATCAGCACGCTCGTTGAAGCGGGGGATCTCGTTATAGCAACGGGAGCGGTAAGACAGGACGGAACGTCACACGAATACGCGCCGCCCGAGTTTCCCGCGGTGAGTGGCGCGGCATCGCTTTTCTCGCTTATGAGCGCGGCAAAGGCGCTTGGCTTCAGACATCATACGGGAGTGGTTCAAAGTAAGGATTCGTTTTACGGTCAGCACTCGCCCGACCGTATGCCAACGAGAGCGGCACTGCTCGGGAAGTGGGAGGCGTGGAAGCGTCTTGGCGTTCTGGCGAGCGAAATGGAAGCGTCAACGCTCTTTACCGTGGGCGCATCTCTCGGACTTGAATGCGGAGCTGTATTCCTTTGCGTATGGAATCAGGAACGCTACCTTCTCGGTCTTGACGGTGACAGCGCAGAAGTACACGACACCGAAGCGGCAATAGTTACCGCAATAGAAGCAGTAAGAATTATGATTGCGGAATGCGGAGATGCGGAGGACGCGTAGGATGCGGTT
>JAZOON010000049.1:0-4990 GCA_045655045.1 Eubacteriales bacterium
TGTAAGCGGCTTCCGACCGAGTTCGGAGCATACCTTTTCCATAGCGCGGTCATCGAGTACGGCGGCGAGGGCTTTGCGTTTTCCGCCAAAAGCGGCACGGGAAAATCCACGCATATCGCTCTTTGGAGAAAGAGATTCGGCGCCGACGTTCACGTCGTTAACGGCGACAAGCCGATAATGAGATTTATTGGCGACGAGCTTTACGCTTACGGTACGCCGTGGTGCGGCAAGGAAGGCTGGCAGACGAACACCAAAGCGCCGATAAAGGCGTTGTGCTTTATCGAAAGAGCGGCAGAAAACAGCATAAAGAGGATAGGCGCTGACGAGGCGGTAATGAGGATCTTTCACCAGATACTCACGCCGAGCGATATCGAAACGGTTGACGCTCTGTTTCCCTTGCTTGACAGAACGCTCAAGGAGATACCGTGTTACGTTCTCGGATGCAATATATCAGAAGAGGCGGCAGAGGTCGCTTATAACGGAATGAAAACTAAGAAAGAGGTAGAATAAAATGAAAATAAAGAACGGTTTTATAGTTAAAGAGCTTGCGGGACAGTACGTAGTAGTTGCGCTCGGACAGGCAAGTAAGATATTCAACGGAATAATAAAGCTCAACGACAGCGCGAAATTCATATGGGATAAGCTCGCGGTGGGCGCTGAAAAAGAGGACGTTGTAAACGCGCTCCTTGAGGAATACGAGGGCGTTGACAGAGAGACGGCAGAGAGAGACTTTGATAAATTCGTAAATGAATTAAAGGGAGCTAATATCCTTGAATAACGGTGAATTTTTTCTCGCTGACGCAATAGAGGTTATCGAAGAGGTCTTGGCAAGCGGCGGAGAATTTCGTATGTATCCCAAGGGAACGAGTATGCTTCCGCTTATCGTCCAGAAAAAGGACTCCGTGGTGCTTAAGAGAAATTTTGACGTTCCCGCAAAGAGGCACGATATAGCCTTTTACAGACGTGATAACGGTCAGTTTGTTCTTCACAGGGTTATGAAGATCTGCGACGACGGAACGTACGCTATGTGCGGCGACAATCAGCTTGCGCTTGAAAAGGGAATAAGAGCGGAGCAGATAATTGCTTACGTTGACACCGTTTACAGTGACAAGGATAAGGTAAAGACCAAGGGCTTAAAATACTCCTTCTATCTTTTTTTGTGGACGAAAATGCCCGTGCGCAGAGTGTGCTTTTTCTTGAGGAGAGTACGCAACAGGGCGGCGAGAATTTTTAGGAGTATATTCCCTAAACACTCTTGACGAAATCGACATTTTATGATATAATATTCGGGATATATAGATGCTTTGGAGGTAAGTTATGAAAATGTATTTCAGAAACGCTAAAATATATAAAAACGGCGTGTTTGCTTCCACCGACGCTATTTTTGACGGGAACGAGCTGAATATCCTTGACCACGGTATCTCTGATACCGATATCGTTGGTTTTTCCGTTTTTGATAATTGTTATATTTTGCCCGGCTTTTGCGACGTGCACGTTCATTTTCGCGAGCCGGGTTATTTGTATAAAGAGGACATTGAAAGCGGCTCTCTGGCGGCGGCTCGCGGCGGTTATACCGCGGTCTGCACTATGCCGAATCTCATTCCCACGCCCGATAGTTCCGAGAACCTTGCCGTTCAGGAAAAGGCAATAGAGCGGAAGGCGAAAATAGCGGTCTACCCATTCGGTACTATAACGAAGGGTGAAAAGGGGGAGGAGCTATCAGACATTTCCGATATTGCGAAGCGAGTCGTTGGATTTTCCGATGACGGCCGCGGAGTGCAGTCCGAGGATATGATGCTTGAGGCGATGAAGCTCGTTTGCGAGAACGGCAGCATAATATCCGCACACTGCGAGGAAAATTCGCTTTTGAGAGGCGGTTATATCCACGACGGGGAATATGCCGCAAAGCACTCTCACAGAGGAATATGCTCCGAGAGCGAGTGGCTTCCGATACAGAGAGATATCGAGCTTGTTAAAAAGACGGGCTGCCCGTATCACGTATGTCACATATCGACCAAGGAAAGCGTTGATATCATACGCCGCGCAAAGGCTGAGGGCGTTGACATTACCTGCGAGACGGGACCTCATTACCTTGTGATGAACGACTCCCAGCTTAAAGAGGAGGGAAGATTCAAAATGAACCCGCCCATACGCTCTGAGCTTGACAGACTTGCGCTTGTTGAGGGTATATGCGACGGTACTATAGATATGATAGCGACCGACCACGCGCCCCATTCGGCAGAGGAAAAATCCCGCGGACTTGAAAAGAGCCTTATGGGTGTAGTGGGACTTGAAACGGCGTTCGCCGTTGTTTATACCGACCTTGTGCGAACGGGCGTTATAACTATGGAGATGCTTGTAAAGCTTATGTCGGAAAATCCAAGACGCAGATTTAATATAAGCTCCGACGTAGGATACACGGTCTTTAGCTGTGAGAACGAATACGAGATAAATACGGATGATTTCCTTTCGCGCGGAAGAAGCACGCCGTTTGAGGGAAAAAGAGTTTTTGGAGAGTGCTTGCTTACCGTGTACGACGGAAAAGCTGTGTATATAAAAAAGTGAGGCAATAATGAAAGAGATAATTTACACTATAGAGGAAAATACGGCTCTTACCGATTGCGTTTTCAAAATGGTAATGAGCGGCGACACGTCGGCTATCGGCGGTGCTGGACAGTTCGTTAATATAAAGCTTGACGGACAGTACTTAAGACGTCCTATCTCAATATGCGATTATGACGAAAATTCACTTACGATCATATATAAGGTCGTCGGCGTGGGTACGGAGCAGATGAGCAAGATGGTAAAGGGACAGACGTTGAACGTCTTAGTCGGTCTTGGCAACGGATACGATACCTCTCTTGCGGGAGAGCACCCCGTGCTTGTCGGCGGAGGAGTGGGTGTACCGCCCCTTTATAAGCTTTGTAAACTGCTTAAGGCAGAGGGGAAAAAGGTGTCGGTAATACTCGGCTTTAACACCGCTTCGGAGATCTTTTGCAAAGAAGATTTCGAGGCTATTGCCGATAACGTGATAATAACTACGGTTGACGGCTCTTACGGAACGAAGGGCTTTGTAACCAACGCGCTTGATTTGGTTGGAGGCTACACCTACGTTTATACTTGCGGACCTTTCCCGATGCTCAAGGCACTTGCGGCTGCTACGGAGTGTAGCGGACAGTATAGCCTCGAGGAGAGAATGGGGTGCGGCTTCGGCGCTTGTATGGGCTGTAGCTGTAAAACTATGCTTGGAAACAAGAGAGTTTGCAAGGACGGACCCGTGTTCGTAAAGGAGGAGATAATATGGTAAATACAAAGGTAACTCTTTGCGGCATAGAGATAGACAATCCTCTCATTCCCGCAAGCGGAACGTTCGGATACGGAAAGGAATTTGCTGACCTTTACGATATAAACTGCCTTGGAAGCTTTTCCTTTAAGGGGACAACGCTTGAGGCGAGATTTGGAAATCCTCTGCCAAGAATAGCGGAGTGTACGTCGGGTATGATAAACGCCGTAGGACTCCAGAATCCCGGTGTTCGGGCGGTCGTTGAGAGGGAATTACCCGAGCTTGGAAAGTTCTTTCATAAGCCTGTAATGGCAAATATCTGCGGATTTTCAATCGAGGAATATACCGAGGTGTCAAGAATACTCGACAAGGAAGAGCAGGTAGGTTGGCTTGAGATAAACGTCTCCTGCCCTAACGTTCACGGTGGCGGAATGAGCTTCGGAGTTACTCCCGAGGGTGCGGCTTCCGTGGTAAAGGCAGTTAAGGCGGTCACAACAAAGCCCGTGATAATAAAGCTGTCGCCTAACGTAACCGATATCGTTTCTATCGCAAAGGCGTGCGAGGCGGAGGGCGCGGACGCGATAAGTATGATAAATACCATGCTTGGTATGCGTATCGACCTTCGTACCAAAAAGCCCGTTATCGCCAACAAAATGGGTGGATTTTCAGGACCTGCCATAAAGCCTGTCGCGCTTCGTATGGTTTATCAGGTATACGAGGCTGTAAATATACCGATAGTCGGTATGGGCGGTCTTTCTTCGGCTGAGGACGTCATCGAAATGATGCTCGCGGGAGCGACGGCGGTGGAGATAGGAAGCGCAAATCTGGTCGATCCTTTTATATGCAAGGACATCGTAGACAAGCTTCCCGAGGTTATGGAAAAATATAAAATAAATAATTTAAATGACATAATAGGAGGTGCCCACTAATGGGAAAGGACGTAATTATAGCGTGTGATTTTAACAGTAAAAAGGAGGTTATGAGCTTCCTTGATAAATTCACCGAAAGAAAGCCTTACGTAAAGATAGGTATGGAGCTTTTCTACGCGGAAGGACCTGCAATAGTAAAGGAGATAAAAGAAAGAGGTCATAAGATATTCCTCGATCTCAAGCTTCACGATATTCCCAACACCGTAAAGAAGTCAATGTCCGTTCTTTCGGGACTTGACGTTGATATGACCAACCTTCACGCGGGCGGAACGGTTGCTATGATGGAGGCTGCCCTTGAGGGACTTACCCGACCCGACGGCACGCGTCCTTTGCTCATTGCGGTAACGCAGCTCACCTCAACGAGTGAGGAGAGAATGAAGGAGGACCTTCTTATAGAAAGACCTCTTGAGGAGGTCGTTATGCACTACGCGCAGAACGCTAAGCGCGCAGGGCTTGACGGAGTCGTATGCTCTCCCCGTGAGGCGGATAAGGTGCATACCGCTTGCGGCAAGGAGTTCTTGACTATAACTCCCGGAGTTCGCTTCGCCGACGGAGATATAGGGGATCAGGTGAGAGTTATGACACCTGCTGACGCAAAGAAGATAGGCTCTGATTACATCGTTGTGGGCAGACCTATAACCGCGGCACAGGATCCTGTTGCGGCGTACAACAGATGCGTTGCTGAATTTGTTGATTAAAATAAAAGGAGTTATAAATATATGGAAGGCTATAAGAGAGAGTTTATACAGTTTCTTGAGGGCGCAGGCGTCCTTAAGTT
>JAZOON010000050.1:0-1660 GCA_045655045.1 Eubacteriales bacterium
TGATATTTTGTGTAGATTTTGCGGACGGGACGTCTAGGACGGCAGGCACGCGCCTGGCGGGGAACGCCCCGCACGCGAAATAATTTATTTTTGCAAGACGGCTATTTTGTGTAAATTTTGCACACGGGACGTCGAGGACGGCAGGCAAGCGCCTGCAAGCAAATATTTGATTTGTTAAGACGGAGATTTGTTGTTTGCGGGTTCGATTATGTATACTCTCTTTGAAAAAGGGTGTACAGACGATTTCCGAAGGAAACACTTAAATACTCTTTTACTGCGATGGCTCTTGCTATCGCAGTAAAAGAAGTTTTTGCGGAGCTTTTTTTCAAAAAGCGACCGTATTCTCCTTCTCAAGAAAACGCACTCATATCCGCCCTGTACCAACAGCGGCGAGTGATGGAGCAATCGACGAATGAACCGAAGATGGCTTTGCAGAATAAGTCGGGATTGAGATAAGATGATCCGGAAGCATCAAGAACGGCAAAATAACCGCCGTCGCAAAGCTCGACGGAAGCTATCTGAGGACGGATATTAAGCTCCTTTTCCTTGCCCTTGACGTTCTTGGTAACAATAATGTCGGAGCTGAGCTTCTCCGCAATTTCAGCCTCGGAAAGCTTAGTATCGCAGGCGATGAAGTAACCCGCATAGGCGATTTCCGTGAATTTCGATGCAGGAGTGTAAACTTCGGTAACGTACAGCTCATCCGTAAATGCCGCGCGAAGACGCGCTTTCAGCTCGTCGTGACTCACAGGCTCCGTTATCTTGATGTCAAGAAACTCGCAATCGCTCTCAACAAACAGCGGAAGCGGCTGAGCAAATACCATTTTTGGGTGAGGATTGAACCCCTCCGTGTACCAAAGCGGAATTTTTGCGCGAATCATTGCGGGACACATGGTTCGGCAAAGGTCAAGATGGGAAATGTACTTCAGACGTCCCGTTTTCTTAAATTTTATTCTGATATTTTCGGGCACCACGGCGTTACACCTCCAAGTCTGTTAGCTCCGCAACCGGAGCATTTTTCTTTGCAGTTGGGAGTGGAAACCGACTCCCTTGATTTTTTATATTCACGAAGCAAAAATTCTTTGGTAACGCCTATATCGAAAATATCCCACGGCAGAACCTCGTCAAGTCCGAAGGCTCTGTTGGCGTAAAAGGCTATATCAACGCCGGCGCTTTCAAAGGCGGAGATCCAGTTTTCGTAGCTGAAATGCTCGTCCCAAGCGTCGAATTTCATACCCGACTTGAACGCTTCAAGCATAACTCCGCACAGCTTTCTGTCGCCTCGCGCGAGAGCCGCTTCGATTCTGGACGCCTTTGCGTCGTGATAATTGTATCTGATGCGCTTGTCCTTTATACAGCTCTTAAGTAACTGCTGCTTGCGGTCAAGCTCCTCAAGAGTGTCCTGACTATCCCACTGGAACGCCGTGAACGGCTTGGGAATGAAGCAAGCACAGCTGAGCGTGACCTGCGGAGAGCGTCCTTTCTGGCGGTTCGGGTTCTGATAGAACTCGTCCACCACCACCTTGCCCATATGAGCGATACCGACGATGTCCTCGTCCTGCTCCGTGGGAAGTCCCATAATAAAGTAAAGCTTTACGTTGGTCTTTCCGCCGCCGAAGGCAAGGGCGCAAGCGCGGAGTATCTCCTCTCCAGTTACGTT
>JAZOON010000051.1:0-26978 GCA_045655045.1 Eubacteriales bacterium
ACAGGGGAGCCTACCGCTGCGGCGGAAACTGTGCAAAGCTAAAGCTTTTTGGAACCACCAGCACTGCTGGTGGTTTTCAGGATACAATAAATCTTTACGGAGACTTTGTTTTAAAAAGTCTCCGTAAAGCCGTGCATCTTACTTCTCGGATGCCAGAAAATCATTTATCTGCTTGATAAGCGCGTCAGCGTCAGTGCCGTGAACGGCGCAAGCGTCGGCTATCGACTCGCCTCTCGCGGAAGGACAGCCAAGACAGTGCATACCGATAGCAAAGAAGAACTGCGCCGTTCCGGGATTGTGATCGAGAACGTCGCCGATTATAGAATCCTTTGTTACTAACATTTTTTATACCTCCTGAAAGCTTTTTACAACTATATTATAAAACTTATTTTGCCCTTTGTCAATAAGTAAATTCGACAATGGAAAAAATTTTATATCTTAACCCCATCTCATCGAGCGTAAAGATCGTTGAGATACTTGAATTTTGCCGTGTTTACCTTGCGCAGCTGATCCTCGGTTATTCGATATTGCCAATTGCTGTTTACCGTTCCGGGGGTATTCATTCTCGTATCCGCGCCGTATACGAAAATATCCTGAATGGGGAAGATAACTGTGTCGGCGTGACTTGCCATCATCGTTTTTATTATCATCTCGCAGCCGCGGCTCCAATCGTCCGACGGACAGTTGCAGTAGTCGAGCGTGCGGTCACGCTGTCCGCCCTCGCACTCCCACAGATAGCCGAGAAGCGTGTTATTGTCGTGAGTTCCCGTGTAGGCTACGCAATTTTTTACGTAGTTGTGCGGCAGATGCGGCGAGTTTTTGTCTCCTAAGAAGCCGAATTGGAAAACCCTCATTCCGGGGAAGCCGCTGTATTCAAGCAGCTTGATGACGTCGGGCGTAATATCGCCGAGATCCTCGGCAATGATCAGCTTGTCGCCCGCGACCTCGCGTATCGCGTCAACGATTTTTTCGACGGGTCCCTTTACCCACTTGCCTTCCTTTGCCGTTGTTGCGCCTTTTGGTACGCTCCAGTATGACTCAAGTCCGCGGAAATGGTCGATACGAACTCCGTCGAACAGCGTGAGCATATAGCTTATTCTGCTCTTCCACCAAGCGTATCCGTCCTCGCTCATGCGCTCCCAATCGTAAAGTGGGTTACCCCAAAGCTGTCCGTCCTCGCAAAAATAATCGGGTGGTACGCCTGCGACACAGGTTGGATGACCGTTCTCGTCAAGCAAGAATTGCTCCTTGTTTGCCCATACGTCACAGCTATCCTCCGCGACGTATATTGGAATATCTCCGATAATCTTTATGCCTCTTGAATTGGCGTACTGCTTTATGCCGAGCCACTGAGTGAAAAATTCGTACTCTACGAACTGCCAGAAAAACAGCTCGTCTCTGTCCGTCTCGTCCTCGTACCAGCTCTGCCACGGCGCGCCGCCGTTTGCGGTACGCAAAGCGAGAAACCTCGCCGCCTCAGCAAGCTGACGGTGCTCGGAAATAAAGTCAAAAATGCGGGCGCGCAGCTCTCCGTCCGCCCTCTTCGCCGCCTTTTTAAGGAGAGCTATACGCTCGGCGGAAAGTCTTTCGTACTCGCATAAATACGGCGTTTTCTGTCTTGCCGCCGCAAGCTCCGCGGGGGTGATAAGACCTTCGTCGCAAAGAGTCGGTAGGTCGATAAAAAACGGATTTCCGCCAAACGCGGAGTAAGATTTGTAAGGCGAATTACTTTCATCCGCCATACAGAACGGCAAAACCTGCCAATAAGAAAATCCGCCGTCCACCAAAAAATCAACAAAGCTTTTAGCCTCGCGTCCAAACGAGCCTATTGAATATTCTCCCCACAGGGAAGAGACGTGCATAAGCACTCCGCTTGCTCTTTTCATAAACACCTCGAAAAATATCGTTACTATAATGATACCACGTTTTTGTGATTTTTTCAAGAGCCTGATTTTATTTTGGTAAGACGGCGGACCTTGTTTTATCCGTCGATGGAATATTTGACTTTATCGAATTTGTATTCATCAAGGAAGCATTCGGCGTTTCGCTGTCCCGTCACGCTTACCTCGCCGGCGCCCGTTCCGCTAAAGGAGAACGAAAGCGTCATATTTCCGAAATAATCGTCTACTACCTGTACCTTCAGAATGAACATACTGTTAGTGAGCCACGCGCCCGAGCAAAGGCTTCTGTAGCCTTCGCCGTTCGGGTGATTTATTAATTCTCCCGAATACTGCGGCTCGTTGAGCGTGCAGATGACGTTCTTTCCTATACCGAAGCGAAGCTCCTTTTTACCTCTTTCCGTATCGTATGCGAACACACCCTCGTCACCGTTGAATGTAAGACTGAAGGAGGTGATCTTCTGCCCGTCGTCGTTCGCCTCAAAGGTCTTCCCGCTTATCTTTTTTGACGTAGCGTTGGATGCGGAGCCCGTCTGATACGGTATCTCCATATTGGCAAATGCCAGATCCATTTCGGCGACTGCAGCCGAGTCTTCCTCAAGCGCCGTATCGGATACCTTCTTGAATATATTGCTCTCGATAAGCTCCCAGACGTTTGCCATGTAATCGCTTATGCCTTGCGTATCGGCAGTCATCACGACTATGAGATCCTTTTCGGGTACGCACAGCGCGAACTGACCGCCCATTCCCATAAAGCCGAAGCCGTAAGGGTTCATCCATATCTGGTAGCCGTAGCCTTGACCGTAGTAAGGGCTGCTGCCCTCGGCTTCACTTGTGGCGACCTGATAGGACGTTGCCGCCTCAACGTAATCGCGCGGAAGAAGCTGCTTTCCGTTGTGCTCTCCCTTGTGCATAACGAGGTTTGCGAACGCCGCAAGGTCGCGGCTGGTGCACATAACGCCCGAGCCTGCCCAAGCGTAGCCCTCGGGAGCCTTTACGCACCAGGAATCCTTTGAAAAACCGATCTCAAGCAGAGCCTTTTCCTTGAGATATTCAAGGAAATCCATACCTGTTTCTCTCTCGACGATAGCTCCGAGAAGATGCGACGCGCTCGTGTCGTAGCAGAACTTCGTTGCGGGGGACTTCTTTATTCTTGACGTAGCGGTGAAATACGTTTTCACCCAATTCATATCCTCCGCCTTTTTGTATGAGTCACCGTTGTACGGTGTCATCATTCGCAAAAGGTCGATTATGCGCGTATCCTTTACGCGCTGATCGGTGCTTGCCGTTACGTATTCGGGGAAATATTTATCTATGGTGTCGTTGAGGTCTATCTTTCCCTCTGCTTCAAGAACGCCTATCGCTATAGCGGCGAAGCTTTTGCTGACGGAGTACATTCTGTGCAGACTGCTTTGCTCGATAGGCTCGGCGTATCCCTCCGCGACTATCTCTCCCTTCCTCATAACGAGAAGGCTGTGTATTGAATAGTTTTTCATTTTCAAGCCTTGAAGCACTGCGGTTATATCCTTTGAGGATATTCCCATTTCCTCGGGGGTGTATTTCAGATCTCTGTTCATTGTCAAATCTCCTTTACTTTCAGGTGCTTGATTTTCTTCGCTGTTTTGCGCTTCGAGCGTTTGCGTTTCGCGACCGTCGGATTTGGCGCAGGATGCGGCGAGCGGCAACAGCATAAGTAGGCACAAAATAGCAGAAATCAGCTTTAAATAGTTTTTCATATTACTTCTCCTTTTTTGTATTTTATTGCGTTTCATCGTTTGATTTTTCGTGAATAAAGAGGGAGCAAATGCGGTATGTCCACATCTATAAAAGTTTTTTTGTAAAAAATTTAAAGTCGGTATTGCAATATTGTTTAATCTGAGTTATAATATAGAAAACAAAGGGGGGTGAGAATCGTGTCCCAAATATCTTACGTGCATACGGACGAATTTTTTATACAGAGGTTTACGCTTAAAAAGCCGCAGGCTCATATGCATTATCACCATTCTTATGAGCTTTATTACGTTATAGAGGGCGAGAGGGATTACTTTGTCGGCGATAAATTTTTTAAGGCGGCAAAGGGGGATCTCGTCTGGATACCTCAGAATATGCTTCACAGAACGGACGGAAAGGGAGCTACGAGAATACTTATGTTCGTCAAGAGAGAATACCTTGAGAGGTATTTTCAACCCAAGCTGATAGAGGAATTGGTGTACGACGAGCCGTTTATATTTCACGCGGACGCCATTTCCGATGAAAGGCTCAACAGGATCTTTTCCAAGCTTCTCACAGAGCAATCAAAGGAGAGCGAGCGAAGCGAGCTTACAATAATATCGCAGCTTTTTGAGGTACTTTATATGCTTCGGTTCTCGGAAAATCACTACATTCCGCCCGTATCCGAGGATAAGCGTATTTCGGGTATAGTCAAGTACATAAACGAAAACTATATGAGTATTTCAAACATTGACGAGATAGCGGGACAGTTTTTTATTACCAAATATCATCTCTGTCACATTTTCAAGGAAAATCTCGGCGTGTCGCTTATATCCTATCTCAATACCATACGCGTGCGTGCCGCGTGCGAGCTTCTCAAGACGAAGGAATACAAGCTCGCGGAGATCGCGACCAGAAGCGGATTTAATTCCATTCCGTATTTTTGCAAGGTGTTCAAGGATGAAAAAGGGGTGTCCCCGACGGAATACAGAAAAAATTCAAGGTGACGGGACTTGATTAATTATATCATACGAAAGCCTTTTTTTCAATAAAAATCTTGCGGAGTTCCGAATATGAATTTCAAAATATTGCGAATTTATCAAATTCGCAATATTTTTTAATTTACGGACTGATATACAACAATATTTTTATTGAAATTTTAATCGTTTTGAGGTATAATTACAATAACGGCTTTACAGTATTTTTTGACGGAATGGTTGTAGAGATATAAAAAAGGAGATTTACAAATGAAAAAAATCGATCTTATATCTCATCAATGAATATATGATAAAAGAACATGGGCGTATGCTCAGGGGTGCTGAAGGCTATTTACAGTATCCCAATATCGTCCCCGGAAGTAAGGCTTATCAGACATCTCTTTGGGATTGGGACAGCCTGTTTACCGACATTGCTCTCAGACAGCTCTTTTTGTATAACGGTATGGAGACGGACATATCCGAATATGAGATGGGTTGCATACTTAATTTTCTCGTCAACGGTGAGGATAATGGCAGACTTCCCATTTTTATCACGCCTACGAGAATTTATCCATCCTCTAAAAATCAAAGCACAAACACCCATAAGCCGGTACTTGCTCAGCACATAGCGTTTATTTCCGAGAACTCTGATAAAGGATACTATTAACAGACTTTGTTGGGACGAAAGAAACGGATTTTATTACAGCGTTGATCTCAATTTGCTTCCCGTAGATCCTACCGCTAAGAGACACGCGGGTGCTCCGAGAAATTGGGATTGTCTAACTATCTTGCCTTTGAGGGTTTGTTGAAATACGGCTTTGAGAATGAGGCAAGAGAACTCGCCCAAAAGACTATCGAGCTGTTGGGCGGAGATATTGAAGCGTGTGGGGATATGCACGAATATTACGATCCCGATACGGGAGCGCCTATATACAATCAAGGCTTTCAAAGTTGGAATTTCCTTGTTATCAATATGATAGCGTGGCTAAAGACAGGAAAACATATGTACGTTTTTAATTGTGTCACATCAAAGTAATCAAATTACATACTAAAAGCATTTGTAGAAAAGGAGAGAAACGTGGATAACAATAATAATTCAGAAAAAATAATCCAATTCGGCGAGGGCGGATTTTTACGCGGCTTTGCCGATTGGATGATACAGAAAATGACCGACGCGGGAGCGTTTGAGGGCAAGGTGGTCGTGGTACAGCCTATCGAGCAGGGTATGTGCGATATGCTCACCGCGCAGGATTGCAAATATACGCATATAATTCGCGGAAGCGAGGGTGTGGAAACCTCGGTAATCGATGTTATCTCCCGTTGCGTAAAGCCTTATGAGGACTTTGAAGCGTATCTTGCTCTTGCGGATATACCCTCAATGAGATTTATTATCTCCAACACAACCGAGTCGGGTATCGTTTTCAATGATAATGATACGGTAAATAACGCTCCCAACATATCTTTCCCCGCAAAGCTGACAATGCTTTTGAAGAGAAGATTTGACAAGGCTCTCGGTGGCTTTATAATCCTCCCCTGCGAGCTTATTGACAGAAACGGAGATAACCTCAAAAAGTGCGTTCTTCAGTATGCCGACCTTTTCGGCTTCGGAGAGGACTTTAAGGCTTGGGTGGAAAAAGAAAACGTGTTCACCAATACCCTCGTTGACCGTATAAACACGGGCTATCCCAAGGGCGAGGATTTAAACCTCGGCTATGAGGACAATATGGTAAACACCTCGGAGTATTTCCATCTTTGGGTAATTGAGACAGAGTACGATATAGAAAAGGAGTTGCCTTTCTCTAAAGCAAACCTTAACGTCATAGTAACAAAAGACAAGCTCGAAATGTACCGCACGAGAAAGGTACGCATACTCAACGGAGCGCATACCTCTTTAGTTCCGTATGCTCTGCTTTCGGGGCTTGATACGGTAAAATCCTGCATGGACGACGAGACTATGAGGGAGCATATCCGAAAGTGCGTGTTTGAGGAGATAATCCCCACGCTTGATTTGCCGCGTGACGAGCTTGTGGACTACGCAAACAACGTGTTGATACGTTTTTCAAATCCTTACATAAAGCACTATCTTTCGTCAATAGCTCTCAACTCGGTAAGTAAGTTCAAGGTAAGAGTATTACCATCAATACTTGAATATAACAAGAGATTTGGCAAGCTCCCCGAAACCCTCACGTTTGCCTTTGCAAAGCTCATAGAGTTCTACCGTACGGATATGACGAATGACGCTCCCGACGTAGTTGAATTTATGAAGAGTGCAAGCGTTGCTGATATACTTGCAAAGACCGAGTATTGGGGTACAGACCTTTCATTTATGTATGCAGAGGTAGCAAAGTATTTTAGTTGACCCTCTCACCCGCTACCGCGGGAGCTCTCCCAAAGGGCGAGCCTTTTAATCATAGCCTCGCCCTTTGGGAGAGGTGGCACGCGAAGCGTGACGGAGAGGGAAAAACATATAAAAGGAAAAATTATGTTAATTAACAGATTAGACAATGTGGAAATAAACTTGGAAGACGGTCACAAATACGCCCTTTGCGATATAAAGACGGGCGAAAATATAATCAAATACGGTAACCCCATAGGTCACGCTACGGCAGACGTAAAAAAAGGTGAGCATATACATACTCACAATATGAAAACAAACCTTTCGGGAGTTATTGAATACAAATATACTCCCTTTGAGGATAAGAGCGAAAAATCCACGGATATCCCCACCTTTATGGGATACGTCAGAGACAACGGTGACGTCGGTATCAGAAACGATATATTCATCGTCGTTACCGTAGGCTGTGTCAACAAGGTGGCTGAAAGACTTGCAAGCCTTACAGGAGCTGTGGCATTTACGCACCCCTTTGGCTGCTCCCAGCTTGGCGACGACCAGACGACGACACAGCTAATTCTAAAAGGCATAGTCAATCACCCTAACGCAGGCGGCGTTCTTGTCCTCGGACTTGGTTGCGAGAATAACAATATTGAGCTTTTCAAAACCGTTCTCGGTGAATGGAACGAAAACCGCGTAAAATTCCTCAACTGTCAGGACTTTGATGACGAGATAGCCGAGGGAATAAAGCTCATAAATGAGCTTAAAGAATACGCAAGCAAATTCGAGCGTCAGCCCGTACCCGTCTCCAAGCTCCGTATAGGACTTAAATGCGGCGGAAGTGACGGATACAGTGGCATTACCGCAAATCCGCTTGTGGGCAGAGTGTCCGACAAGCTCATATCCATGGGCGGCTCGTGCGTGCTGACCGAGGTTCCCGAAATGTTCGGAGCAGAACACTTGCTTATGGCGAGAGCGGAAAGCGAGGACGTGTTCAACAACATAGTAGACCTTATAAATAACTTTAAGGAATACTATGAAAGACACAATCAGGTCATATACGAAAACCCCTCACCGGGAAACAAAAAGGGCGGCATAACCACGCTTGAAGAAAAGTCTCTCGGTTGCGTTCAGAAGGCGGGAAGCTCGACGGTCGTTGACGTTCTTGATTATGGAGACACCCTACGCAAGAACGGACTTTCTCTACTCAACGGACCGGGTAACGACATAGTGGCAATAACAAATCTTTTTGCGGCGGGAGTACATCTTATTCTGTTTACCACAGGACGAGGAACGCCCGTAGGAAGCGGAGTTCCGACGGTAAAGATAGCGACAAATCACGACCTTGCAACGAGAAAATCCGCATGGATAGACTTCGACGCAAGTCCGACGCTTGACGGACAAGAGCTTACCGACGAATTGTTCAATTACATAATTCAAGTGGCAAACGGAGAACAAACAAAGAACGAAATTCACGGATATAAGGGAATTTCCATATTCAAGGACGGAGTGACGCTTTGAAAAAACGACCGATAACGAAAAACGGATCACCGCAAGGTGAGCCGTTTTTCGTTATAAAATTTTTTAAACTAATTCCGCAAGGTCAAGAATAAGTCTTTCGGATTTTTCCCAGCCAAGGCAGGGGTCGGTGATGGATCTTCCGTAAACTCCGTCGCCTATCTTCTGCGTACCGTCCTCAAGGTAGCTTTCTATCATAAAGCCCTTGACGATAGATTTCACCTCTGCGCTGTGGCGGCAGGAGTGCAGTACTTCCTTGCAGATGCGCGGCTGCTCATCGTACTTTTTACCCGAATTTGCGTGATTTGCGTCAATGATCACAGCCATATTCTGAAGTCCCTTTTTGGAGTATTCGCCGTAAAGACCGATAAGATTCTCATAGTGATAGTTTGGCACGGACTCGCCGTGGTCGTTCACGTAGCCGCGGAGTATCGCGTGAGTCAGGGGGTTGCCGCTTGATACGCATTCCCAGCCTCTGTAAAGGAAGGTGTGTGGGTGCTGACCTGCGGTTATGGAGTTGAGCATAACGGAAACGTCTCCGCCCGTGGGGTTCTTCATACCTACGGGAACGTCAATACCGCTTGCAACGAGTCTGTGCTGCTGATTCTCGCTTGAACGCGCGCCAACGGCAACGTAAGAAAGAAGGTCGGACAGATATCTGTAATTTTCGGGATAAAGCACCTCGTCAGCGCAGAACATACCCGTTTCTTCAATAGCCCTTGTGTGCAGACGGCGGATAGCTATGATACCCTCAAGCATATCCTCGTGAGCGTTGGGGTTGGGCTGGTGGAGCATTCCCTTGTAGCCGTCACCCGTCGTACGGGGCTTATTGGTATAAATTCTGGGAATGATAATGATTTTGTCGGAAACCTTTTCCTGAACCTTTGCAAGTCTTGAAATATAATCAAGCACTGCGTCCTCTCTGTCTGCGGAGCAAGGGCCGATAACAAGTATGAGCTTATCGGATCTGCCTGTAAACACGTCGGCTATCTCTGCGTCGCGAACAGCCTTTTTCTCGGCGTATTCGGCTTTGAGCGGGAACTGCGCCTTAAGGTCCATGGGAATGGGCAGTTTTCTGATGAATTTAATGTTTTTCTCCATAAAGTCGCCTTTCGTGTATAAAAATTATGGAAAGTATTATAGCAAAAAAAATACGTTATTTTTTTGAGATTCTCTTAAAAAAAATAATATATCTTGTAACATTTTTTTCAAAAAATCAAGGTGTTTATTGACGGAACCGCATTTTTTTGTTATGATATATATATAATTACGGTATAGCTTTATTTTTTCGGGGGTGTATTATGATCGATAATAAAAAATGGGTGGAGATATCTCCTTACGAAACGGAAAATTCTCTTAAGCTGATAGGCAAGGATTGGATGCTGATAACCGTACCCGATAAGGATAAGGTCAACGCTATGACCGCAAGCTGGGGCTGTATGGGAGTCCTTTGGAATAAGCCCGTGGCGTTTTGCTTTATAAGACCGCAAAGGTATACCTTCGGTCTTGCCCAGAAAAACGACCGCTTCTCGCTTTGCTTTATGGGCGAGGAGTACAGAGAGGCGCTTGCTTTCTGCGGAAAAAAGAGCGGTCGCGATTGCGACAAGCTCGCAGAGCTTTCGCTTGATACCGAAAAGGTGGACGGCGTTGACGTGATAAGTCAGGCGAGAATGGCGCTCGTGTGCCGCAAGCTTTATGCTGACGATATAAAGGAAAGCGCGTTCGTTGATAAGTCTCTGCTTTCAAACTACGCGGCGGCGGACTATCACAAAATGTACGTAATGGAAATAGAAAAAGTAATTGTAAAAGAATAACGGAGTTGAATATGACGGTTAGGGAAGAAATAGAAATACTTTGCGATAACGCGAAGGAGGCGGCGGCAAGACTTGCTCTTGCCGATACCGCCACCAAAAACGGCGCGCTTCTGCGTATAGCGGACGCGCTTGTTGAGGATTGCGACAAAATACTTGAGGCGAACGGGCTTGACCTTAGGAATGCCGAGGAGAACGGCGTACCCGCGACGATGCTTGACAGACTTAAGCTGACCGATGCCCGCATTGAGGGTATCGCGTCGTCGATACGGGATATAGCGGCTCTCGAGGATCCCGTCGGCAAGAGCGAGACGTGGACACGCCCGTCGGGCATTGAGATAAGTCGGGTAAGAGTTCCGCTTGGAGTGGTAGCTATCATTTACGAGGCGCGCCCCAACGTCACGGCTGACTCTGCCGCGCTTTGTCTTAAGACGGGTAACGCGGTCGTGCTTCGCGGCGGAAAGGAAGCCATAAATACAAATAAGGCGTTGGTTAAGACGATAAAGCGCGCACTTGACGAATGTGGGATTGATAATCGCGCTGTTGAGCTTGTCACCAACACCGACCGCGAGAGCGCGGCGGAGCTTATGACTATGAGAGGTCGTGTGGACGTGCTTATTCCGCGAGGCGGAAAGGGACTTATAAAGAGCGTGGTCGAAAACGCCACCGTTCCCGTTATAGAAACGGGCGCGGGAAACTGCCATTTGTTCGTTGACGATACGGCAGAGATCGATATGGCGGTAAACGTGGCGGTCAACGCAAAATGCTCCCGTCCGTCAGTTTGTAACGCCATAGAGACGGTGCTCGTTCACGCGGGTATCGCCGCAAAGTTTTTACCCGCCCTTGCTGAGGTAATGCGCAAGTTCGGCGTTGAGCTGAGGGGCTGCGCAAAGACCTGTGTGCTCCTTCCCGAAGCCAAAGCCGCAACGGAAGAGGATTACTACACCGAGTACAACGACTATATATTGGCGGTAAAGGTAGTGGACACCGTGGGTGACGCGATAGCGCACGTCAATAAGTACAGCACGGGACACAGTGAGGCGATCATTACGTCGACCGAGTCGCACGCCGAGAGATTTCTCGCGGAGGTCAATTCGGCGGCGGTATATGTAAATGCTTCAACAAGATTTACCGACGGCGGTGAATTTGGCTTTGGCGCGGAGATAGGTATTTCAACGCAAAAGCTTCACGTCAGAGGTCCTATGGGACTTTTCGCGCTGACAACGGAAAAATATTTAATTAAAGGAAACGGAAACGTAAGATAATGAAACTTCTCATAGCTTCGGATATACACGGTGACATAAATTCGGCAAACGCGGTCGCTTTGGCATACCGTGAGAGCGGCGCGGACAGGCTCGTGCTGCTCGGCGACTTGCTTTATCACGGACCGCGCAACGACCTGCCCGAGGGATACGCTCCCAAAAAGGTCATTGAGCTGCTCAATTCAATGAAGGACGAAATACTTGCGGTCCGCGGAAACTGCGACACCGAGGTTGACCAGATGGTGCTTGAATTTCCCATACTTGCCGATTACGCGTTTATTGAATGCGACGGTGTCAGAATGTTCGTAACACACGGACACAAGTTCAATATCACCAACCGTCCGCCGCTCAGATCGGGGGATATACTGCTCCACGGACATACGCACGTAAGCGGCGTAACGCCGTTCGGCGACGGTAATTTTTACATAAATCCCGGCTCGGTGTCAATACCCAAGGAAAACACCCCCAAGGGGTATATTCTGTTTGACAGCGCGGCAGAGAAAAAATTCACCTTCAAAACTCTTGACGGAGAGCAGTATATGCAATTTTGATAAAAAACACGGAACTAACCGTTCCGTGTTTTTTAATCACATAGCAAAAAACAAAACGCAAAGAAGATGCGATATACTTCCGAGCAGAACGAAAATATGGAAGATAGAATGAAAGTATTTCTTCGTTTTGCCTGCCTTGAAAAACAGTACGCCGCCCGTATACAAAATGCCACCGCCGAGCAGCAGCGCAAATCCGACAGGACCTATAGCGTCAAACATCCATTTTATGGAGAAGATTATCGCCCAGCCCATACCGATGTACGATATCATACTGAAAACTTTGTATTTTTCAATATCTATCGCCGTCAGCGTGACGGAAAGGGCGGCAAGTCCCCACACCACGCCGAAGGTTATCCACGCGGCGACGGGATGAGCCTTTGCGAGAGAGCAAAGAAGCATAGGCGTATAAGTTCCCGCAATCAGGAAATAAATAGTGCAGTGGTCGATTATCTGAAATACCTTTTTCCCCGTACCGACACGCAGACCGTGGTATATGCTTGACATAGTATACAGGGTTATCATAGAGACACCGAAAATCGCTCCGCAAACGATCCCGAGAATATTACCGTTCAAAGCGGCAAAGACTACGCAAAGGACAAGAGCCGCAACTCCGATGCCTCCCCCGACGATGTGCGTTACCATATTGAAAATTTCCTCACCCTTGGTATAGCGGGGAAGGACGCGGTCGCAAAGCTTTATTCGCTTTTTCCTTATCTTTTGGGAGCTTACCTTTGTTCCAATGCCGATATTTGCTTGCGCGTTCATAAACACCTCCAAATAATTTAAGAAAAACCTTTAAATGTAGTATTAAAAACCACTTGTTGTTAAATAGTATACCACATAACTGCAAATATTACAATAGTTTTTAAAAAATAAAATATTTTTTCTAAAAGGTATTGATTTTTAAATTGTAATGTGATATAATATTACGGTCGATTGGAGAGATGGCTGAGTTGGTCTAAGGCGCACGACTGGAAATCGTGTGTAGGCTAATACCCTACCGAGAGTTCGAATCTCTCTCTCTCCGCCAAAAAATCCTCGTTCTTCGGAACGAGGATTTTTTTATCCAAGCCGCAGGCTTGGCATATCATCGCCGCACAACGTGCGGTGCATATCATCAGCCCCTTTGGGGCTGTATATCATCACGCGCCAGCGTGCATTTTCTCTATGTTTTACGATATACACGCTTTACGGCGTGATAGGGAACAGGCGTATTTTTTTAAAATATATGGAGAGAATAATTTGTATGTATCACTTGACAATCTTTCCGTTAATTGGTATAATTAGTACATATTGAAATAAGGAGGACGGTTGATTGGATTTTCATTTTAAATCCCGTGAGGAAGTGCTGAGCGCACTGTCCTCGGATGCGCAGAGAGGACTTACCGATGCGCAGGTTGCTGAGGGAAAGCAAAAATACGGAGAAAATAAGCTCCGTGAAAAGAAAAAGAAAACTACGGCGCAACGTTTTTTGGATCAGTTCAAGGACGTCATGATACTGATACTTATCGCGGCAGCGATAGTTTCATTCGTGGTCGTATGTCTTGAAAAGAATTGGGGAGAGCTGTTTGAGCCTGCTCTCATAGTTCTTATCGTAATTCTTAACGCACTTATGGGAGTTATCCAGGAGAGTAAGGCGGAAAAGGCACTTGACGCGCTGAAAAATATGTCTGCTCCCCACGCAAGGGTGATAAGAAACGGAGAAGAGAAGATAATTGACGCTTCCGAGCTTGTACCCGGTGACATCATAAAGCTTGAGGCTGGAGATTTCGTTCCCGCGGACGCAAGACTTCTTCACAGTGCGGGACTTAAAAGCGAGGAATCCGCGCTGACGGGAGAATCCGTTCCGTCGGAAAAGGACGCGGACGCGGAGGTCGCTGAAAAAGCTCCGCTTGGCGACCGCACCAATATGGTATTTTCGGGATGCAGTATAACGTACGGAACCGCTCTTGCGATAGTTACGGCGACGGGAATGGATACCGAAATGGGTAAGATAGCGGGACTTCTTGAGGGTGAGAGCGACACTCAGACGCCGCTTCAGAAAAAGCTCGCTCAGCTTGGTAAATATCTCGGTGTCGTTGCGCTTGGCGCGTGCGCTATCATATTCGTAGTCGGTCTTGTAAACGATCTTGAGCCGCTTCATATGTTTATGACGGCGGTATCCCTTGCGGTATCTGCGATCCCCGAGGGCTTGCCTGCGATAGTTACTATAGTTCTTTCAATAGGCGTTCAGCGAATGGTAAAGAGAGGCGCGCTCATACGCCGCCTGCCCGCCGTTGAAACGCTTGGTGGCGCATCGGTCATATGCTCGGATAAGACGGGAACGCTTACGCAGAACCGTATGACGCTGACTAAGGCGTACGTTGACGGAGAGACGGACGTTGAGCTTATCGGAGCGCAGAATTCGGACGCGGTAAGACAGCTTTTGTGCTACGGTACGCTCTGCTGCGACGGCTCGGTTGTTTTCGGCGAGGACGGAGAGCAGCATATCGGAGATCCCACGGAGACGGCTATAATCGTAGCCGCGCATAAAAACGGGCTCGAAAAGGACGCGCTCAACAGAGAGTTCGTCCGTCTTGGAGAGATCCCCTTTGATTCCGACAGAAAGCTTATGACGACCGTTAACAGTATCGACGGAAAGACGGTGGTTATCGTCAAGGGCGCGTTTGATATGATGGCGGAAAGATGCGTTAAGGGCGATCTTGATGCGGCGAGAGAAATGACGGAGCGTATGAGCGCGGACGCGCTTCGCGTTCTGGCTATAGGCTATAAGGAAATAGACGCGCTTCCCGATACGCTTACGTCGGAGGAGCTTGAAAACGGACTTATATTTATGGGACTCGTGGGTATGATAGACCCGCCCCGTCCCGAGGCTAAGGAGGCGGTTGCCGTTTGCCGTCGCGCGGGAATAAAGCCCGTTATGATCACGGGTGACCACGTCGTTACCGCTACGGCGATAGCTAAGGAGCTTGGTATATTCGTGGACGGTGACAGAGCTATAACGGGAGCGGAGCTTGATGCTATGAGTGATTCGGAGCTTGACGCGGCGGTGGAGAGCATTTCCGTCTACGCAAGAGTTTCTCCCGAAAATAAGATAAGAATAGTTAAGGCGTGGCAGAGGAAAGGTCAGGTCGTGTCTATGACGGGCGACGGAGTAAACGACGCTCCCGCGCTGAAGGCAGCCGACATCGGTTGCGCTATGGGTATCACGGGTACGGACGTTGCCAAGGGCGCGGCTGATATGACGCTTACCGACGACAACTTTGCTACGATAGTTGAAGCTGTCCGAGAGGGCAGGGGAATATACGCCAACATTAAAAAGGTCGTAGGATTTTTGCTTGGAACGAATATCGGCGAGGTCATTACCGTTTTCGTCGCTATGCTTATGTGGCACGAAACGCCTCTGCTTTCGATGCAGCTTTTGTGGATAAATCTCGTGACCGACAGCTTACCCGCTATAGCGCTTGGTATGGAAGCGGTAGAGTCTGACGTTATGGACAGAAAGCCGAAGCCCAAGAACGAGGGAATATTCGCTCACGGACTTGGCGTTCGCGTCGTGCTTCAGGGCTGTATGTTCGCATTACTGACGCTTGTGGGCTATTACCTCGGTAAGACGTGGGGCGGAAGCATTGAGCACGGACAGACGATGGCGTTTACGGTTCTTTCCCTTTCACAGATAGTTCAGGCGTTCAATATGCGAAGCGAGCATTCTATCTTTAAGATAGGACCGTTTGGCAATAAGAACCTTAACTTAGCTGCGCTTGGCTCTTTGCTTTTGGTGGCGCTCGTACTGTTTACTCCCATTAAAGCGGCGTTCGGTCTCGTTGCGCTTACGTGGCAGCTTTACCTTGTTGCACTCGGACTTATTTTCGTTCCGCTTGTGGTAATGGAGCTTAGCAAGCTTCTCGGTTTTATAAAGCATAGAAATTAATAAAGACACATTAAAATTTCAGTGCCGGTCACAAACATATGTTTGAGACCACCATTTAGGATACTGACAAACCCTCGTCTGAATTTTTCAATCAGCAATGTGCGCTAAAGAAAGGCTCCCCTTACACAGGGGGAGCCTCGGATAAGAGTGAACACACGGCGGAAGGCTGTGTCAAAACTTACATTTTAGCCTTCCCTTGTCAGGGAAGGTGGCGCGGCGAAGCCGTGACGGATGAGTAGTTTTTGTTCCAAACTAACTTTTCTTTTATTTTCTTTTCGTTATATGCGTATGGACTACTCATCCACCGCTATCGCGGTCCCCCGTCTCGCTGCGGCTCGGTCACGCCACGGCTCGGACAGCCATTCAGGCTGTCATTCACTACCGTGTCGCCGCTTCGCTACCTGACAAGGGAAGGCTTGGATGCGAAAGCACCATTCTCCACGCAAATCTATCTTCAATTATTTTTTGGGGTGGCGGCACCCAAAAAATTGCGCGAGCAATTCTTAGAATGACACCGTAACCGAACACTAACGTTTCCATATATAAACGTGCTTTCGATGTGTTCGTACGAACCTCAGCCACCCATTTTCCAAAAAGTTTTTTGGTGCTACCTTTTTTTCAAAAAAGGTAGCGAAAACCGCGCCCCCGCATCCCCGCGTCCCCGCATTCCCGCATCCACCCGCATCCACCATAACCCGTGAGATGTTCGTACAATGAAGCCTGCTCTTACAGGTATACGCAGATGCGGTATGAATTATATTTTACTTAAATCTCCTCGCGTATCCGCATTTGCGACAAAGCTCTTCGGTTGCGGTGCGCGAGGTGAAGCCGTCGAAAATACGCTTGGCACGCGGAGACGAAAGAATATCTTCTATATTCTGCTCAAATATATTTCCCAAGGCAAGCTCTCTGTCGTGGTCAAGACAGCACGGTATCACCGTTCCGTCGCACAAAACGGAAAAATGGTCGCGCAAGGCGTAACAAAATACGTTTTCTCCGCCGTCGTCGGCACTCATATCGGGCCACTCGAAGCGGTCGCCGTGTTCAAGGTGAAGCCTTGGGCGTATGCGCGTTCCGCGCGCGCCGACTTGCCACTCCCCGTCAAAAAATTTCTTTTTCATTCGGTCGATAATATCCTGATTCCGTCCGCCGTCGTGACCGTTATTCCAAAGTCTTATAACGCAAAGCACACCCGCGCGGCTTGCTTTATCGGCAAAATCAAGGCAGGTGTCAACGTATTTTTCATACTCCTCTGCCGTTCCGTCCTCAAAGCTGTGCAGCGAGATATTCACCTTGTAAACTCCCGCGCTTATAAGCTCGTCTCCGCGCCGCTCAAGCAGCGTTCCGTTCGTAGTCACCACAGACTTAAGACCGAGCGACGAGGATATTTTTATAAAATCACCTATAAGCGGGTGCGTCAGCGGCTCTCCCATAACGTGGTAGTACACAAAGCCCGTAACGCGACAAAGCTGCTCCGCTACGGCGCGAAACTCCGCCTCGGTCCTACGCCCAGGCGGGCGCCTATGCCCTATGCAAAAGGAGCAGCTTTTGTTACATATATTGGTTATTTCTACGTAAGCTCTCGAATACATCACTTTATCTGGTCAATGTCGTAGGGAGTTGACTGATATACGAAATAGTTGAGCCAATTTGAGTAAAGAAGATTTGCGCAGCTTCTCCAACGGACCACAGGCTCTTTAGTATCGTCATCGTCGGGGAAATAATTATAAGGTACGTGTATCGGGAGTCCCGCTTCCTTGTCGCGCATATATTCCTTTTTAAGCGTATCTCCGTCGTACTCCGAATGTCCCGTGACGAATATCTGTCTGCCCTTATCGGTAGCGCAGACGAACACTCCCGCCTCTTCGGAGCTTGAAAGTATCTTAAGCTCCTCAACCGCCTCGATGTCCTCGCGGCGGCAGGTGGTGTGTCTTGAATGGGGAACGACGAACACGTCGTCAAAGCCACGGAAAAGAATAGAGTGCTTATGGTCAAGCTTATGCTCAAATACACCGAAAAGCTTTTCGTCAAGCGGATACTTTTTGATGCCGTAATGGTAGTAAAGTCCCGCCTGAGCGCCCCAGCAGATGTGGAAGGTGCTCGTGACGTGTGTTTTGCTCCACTCCATTATCTCGCAAAGCTCGTCCCAATAGTCAACCTCTTCAAATTCCATTTGCTCGACGGGCGCGCCCGTGATAATAAGTCCGTCGTATTTCTTGTCCTTGACCTCGTCAAAGGTCTTGTAAAACGCGAGCATATGCTCTGCGGAGATATGCTTTGATTTGTGAGTAGCGGTCTGCAAAAGCTCAAGCTCCACCTGAAGGGGCGTGTTACCTATCAGTCTCGCTATCTGCGTTTCCGTAACTATTTTCTGCGGCATAAGATTAAGCATGAGTATCTTCAAGGGACGGATATCCTGAGTCATAGCTCTGGTCTCCGTCATTACGAAAATATTTTCATCAAGCAACACCTGCGTTGCAGGCAACAGATTTGGGATTCTGATCGGCATATCAATGCCCTCCTTTTATTACTTACTTTTGCGAAAGGATGAGCGCCTCTTCAATGTCGGCGATTATATCCTCTGCGTTTTCTATTCCGACCGACAAACGAATGAGGTCGGGGGTGATACCCGCGTCCACGAGCTGCTCGTCGGTAAGCTGACGGTGCGTCGTGCTTGCGGGGTGGAGAACGGACGTTCTCGCGTCGGCAACGTGTACTACGATTGCGGCAAGCTTTAAGCTGTCCATAAACTTAACAGCCGCTTCTCTTCCGCCCTTAACGCCGAAGGAAATAACTCCGCACGCTCCCTTGGGCAGATACTTTTGCGCCAGCTCGTATTGGATGTTGCCCTCAAGCTTGGGATAATTTACCCAAGTTACCATATCGCTCTCTTCGAGATATTTTGCTACCTTGAGCGCGTTCTCACAGTGACGCTCCATACGAAGCGCCAGCGTTTCAAGACCTATATTCAAAAGGTACGCGGGCATAGGAGCGAGAGGTGTTCCGAAATCGCGAATAAGCTGAACGCGCATCTTGGTGTAGTATGCGTGGGCGTTTCCGAAATCCTTGGTGTAAGCGACTCCGTGATAGGACTCGTCAGGCTCGGTAAGCTCAGGGTACTTTCCGCTTGTCCAGTCAAAGCGACCGCCGTCAACGACGACTCCGCCGACGACCTGAGCGTGACCGTCCATATATTTCGTCGTTGAATGAACGACTATATCCGCGCCGTACTCAAAGGGACGGCAGAGAACGGGGGTTGCGAAGGTGTTATCAACGACGAGCGGTATACCGTGGTCGTGAGCAATCCTTGCGTATCTTTCAATATCGAACACCACGAGCGCGGGGTTAGCGATAGTTTCACCGAAGAACATTCTCGTGTTTTCGTCGATGTGAGCCGCCACCTCTTCGTCGGACATATCGGGGGTAACGAAGCGCACCTCGATACCGAGACGCTTGAGCGTTACCGCGAAAAGGTTGATAGTTCCGCCGTATATAGAGGACATACTTACGATATTCTGTCCCGCCGAGGTGATATTGAGAATAGCGAGCAGATTTGCCGTCTGTCCCGACGAGCAAAGCACCGCGCCCGTGCCGCCCTCAAGGTCGGCTATTTTTTTCTCTACAGCGTCAACCGTGGGGTTGGAAATTCTTGAATACATATGACCGGGGGCTTTGAGGTCGAAAAGGTCGCCGAGGTGCGACGCGCTATCGTATTTATAGGTCGTGCTCTGGCAGATAGGCAGAACTCTTGGCTCACCGTTGGCGGGAGTATATCCCGACTGTATACATTTTGTTTCAATTTTGAAATTTGACATAACTATTCTCCTTTAATCAAAGAAATACAACTTATATTATACCATAACAATCGCAAACATTCAAGGGCTTTCAAAAAATTGAGCGCGGCATTTATTTTTATTTGACTTTTTTAAAAAGTTATGCTATAATTACAGTAGTATACAACGAAAGGAATTTTGACTATGAAAAAGATAAGGCTTTTCTCATTATTTTTGCTTGTCTGCCTCTTATTTACGGGCTGCGCTTCCGTCGCCGACTCTGACGTTGATACCGAAACGGACGAAGAAGCTTCCCCCGAGCCTATACAGTACAGCGTTCTGACCTACTCTCACAATTCCGCTTTTGCCAACGTAGAGTATGAGTTCAAGGATACCGAGTCATTCTCGGCAGAGCCTGAAGAAACCAAAGAGTTCACGGTCCTTGGAGAAACGTACGAGGTAACGTATGACAGCACGCGCTACTTTTATCAAAATTATTATCCTACCCATCTGTATTATGTTTCGGATAAAGGAATTACGGTAGAATTTGACCATAGAGGCTATATATCAACTATCAACTTCCAGCCTCGGCTCGAAGAAGGACCCACGCAAAAAATAAGCCGTGACGAGGCTATGACTAAAGCAATAGATTTAGTTAATGAAATAATGATAAAGGAAGAAAAATTCTCCGTTGACGACTACGATATATTTATAGAGCTTGAGCCAAAGGATATTAACGGAGTATCTGATTTTTACCGAATAATCTTCAACAAGCGCGTAGGAGAATACTACACGTACGACTACGCAACCGTACGGATGAAGGACAACGGCGAGATCTTGAATTTTGAATCAAACTGCTTTGGAATGATAAACAAGGACACGGAGATATACTTTGACCTTGAACAGGTCAAGCGTTGCGTGGAAGAAAAGCTTGACTCCGTTTTCAAGGATGAAGAAAAGGAGCTTGGTATTTCCGACGTTGAATATACTCACCCGCAAAATCCCAATTATCTGATCCGTCTCAAAAACGGAACTCTCGCGCTCAATTATTCGGTTATAGTCAAATATAAGGACGAAAACTCCAATTTGAATGCCACCGTATCCGAGCAGATAAGTTTTATAGTGCAGTAAGGAGCTATCTCGTTATAAAAAAACTAAAAGCCGCTTTCGCTGTTTTGCAGCGATGCGGCTTTTTTGTGTGTTTGGTTGTATTTTATTTGAAAACTGTATAAGGATCAAAGCTCCTCAACGGAAATAACGCCTTCAAGGTTGGCGATCTTTGTCATAAGTACCTGATGCGCGACCTTGCGGGGCGCGCTGAGCGAGAAGGTAGCGCAAGGGTTCTTGCCCTCGGACGTATTCTTCGTTATTTCAAGGTCAACTATGTAACCGCCGCTCTTTTTTATGGTGTCGATTATCGTTCCGAGTCTGCCGCTATCGGAGTACTCAACGAAAAGGTTGAACGCTCTTGCGTTGGAAACGATGAAATATTCAAGCTTTGCGAGCACGAGCTCAGCCAGAATAACGACTGCCGTTGCGACTACAGCTCCCTCGAAGTAGCCCGCGCCGCAGCACAGACCGACGATAGCCGCCGTCCAAAGTCCCGCCGCTGTGGTAAGTCCCTTTACCTGACGGCGCTTAGTAATAATTATCGTACCCGCGCCGATAAATCCGATACCCGCGATAACCTGCGCGCCAAGACGGGCGGGATCGGTGAAGAGTCTGAGCTCGAGCAGCAGATATTGGCTGGTGAGCGTGGTCATAGCCGCGCCAAGACAGATAAGTATATGAGTACGGAAGCCCGCGGGGCGGCGCTTTCTTTCACGCTCAATTCCTATTATTCCGCCGCAGACTACGGCGAGCGCCAGACGGATAGTTACGGTAAGCCAACCGAGGTCAGCTCCGCGAAGAAAATTCAAACATTCAAGCACGTCAAAAACCTCCTTACAGCTCTTCTATGCTTCTGACCGCGTCTATCTCGGAGATAGCGGCCATTATAACGGTGTGGGTAACCTTCTTTGAAAGCCTGAGCGTGAATATCGCGTTGGGGTATTTGGTTTCGGAGTACTTCGCCTTTGTAACCTCAACGTCAAATATTCTCGTATCGTAAAGCTTTATTTTCTCGATTACGTCGGACAGATCGTTTATGTCCTCAAACTCCACGTAAAGATTGATATTTCTTGAGCGGGAGAGAATAAATCTTTCAAGCTTTGAAAGAATAACGACGGTTATTATTATGAAGATACAGCAGATGAGTGCGGGAAGGTAGAAGCCTGCGCCGATGCAAAGTCCCATACAAGCCGACGCCCAAAGACCTGCCGCAGTGGTCATTCCCTTGACCTGCTGACGTCCCGTGACTATTATCGTGCCCGCACCGAGAAATCCGATGCCGTTTATTACCTGCGCGCCAAATCGCGAGAGGTCGGTGGACGCGGTGATTCCCGCTTCCTTTGCCCAAATGCCCGACATCATAACGGCGAGATACGTGCTGAGTATCATAGTCATAGCCGAGCCCACGCAAACGAGCATATAGGTTCTGAATCCCGCGGGACGTCTTTTCCGTCCTCGCTCAATACCTATAACGCCGCCACAGAGGATAGCAACGCCGACTCTGGCGAGCATATCCCAGATGGATAACGTAACCATATGTACCTCCTTGACTTAAGTAGTATATATTCTTAATATTATACAACAAATCAAAGAATATTGCAAGTATTTTTCAAAAAAATATAAAACAAGTGACTACCTCTTTTATGAAAACATCATATTTTCCATAAACAACTCGGAGAAATAGGGGCTTGAGGAGAGGTCAACGTACCTTATCATATCGGTGAAGCGTTCGATGCTTCCACCCTCGCAGGCGTATTTAACCGTTCCCTGTAGACTGCTGTTGTTGAGCGCCACCGTTTTGTGGGCAAGCTCGCGCGGCAAAAGACCGCTGCTTACCGCGTTTGATATATTTATCTTAGCCGAAAATCCGCCTGAGATATACATTTTCGATATGTCGTCAAAGCCTACGTTCTCGGTCTTCATAAGAGAGAGCACGGCGGAATATACCGCGGATTTCGCAAGCTGATACTGTCGTACGTCCTCGCAGGAAAGATAAACCTCATCGGAAAGCCCGTAGTCATCGTCCATATATCCCGTCTCGTCTATTATCTCGTTTTTTACAAGCTCACTGACGATATCGATAAGTCCCGTGCCGCAAATGCCCGTGGGAGCTTCGTCCTGTATGGTCTTGTACTGCGCGTGACCGTAATTCAACTCAAAGGCGTAAATCGCACCTCTCGTCGCGCTCATACCGCAGCTTATGTTTGCTCCCTCAAAGCAAGGACCTGCCGCCGCGGCAGTTGCAACGCCCGACTTGTTGGAATACAGCACCACCTCTGCATTAGTTCCAAGGTCGATAAGCAGATTGTATTTGCCGTCCTCGGGCAGACCGATAAGATTAAGTCCCGCGACGATATCCGCGCCAACGAAAGAGGAGATAGAGGGCAGAGAAATAATTTCTTTTACTCCGTGTATTCCGAGAGCTTTTGCGTTTTCCTTTTTCCAACCAAGAAAAGAGGGGGTGTAAGGAGCGATACCGATCGACGTGCAATCCACGCCGAACAGGGTGTGGAGCATCGTGACGTTTGCCGAGACGTACATCGTGTCGGCGCTAACTCCAAGCTCGGCTATCATTTTGTTTATCTCGTCAACAAGCACGTCCTGAAGAGCCTTTACGGAATTGTGCTGACAGTAATCTATACGGGTGATAACGTCAGCGCCGTATGCTCTTTGAGGATTTGTCGCGGTCACGACCTTTACCGTTTTTTTATCATCAAGCGATACGAGCGCAAGCGCGAGTGTAGTTGTGCCTATATCGAGCGCGAAGCAGAGATTTTCCGTCAATCTTCCGCTTTCGTCAGTACCCGTTTCGGAAACTATCGCGTTTTTCTCGCGCGTCTCTACCGTTACGTCCGAATTTACAACGTATTGACACGCAAGCTCCTCGCGTCCGTTGACCTTTACCTTGCACTTTCCGCAAGTGCCCTTACCGCCGCAGGGCTTTTCTATATCGAGAACATCCGAAAGGCGCGTTCCCTTATCCACGAATATTATTTTTTCGTTTACCTTGATCTTGATTTGTCCGTTCATTTTTCTCCGCCTGTCGTAAATTTACTTACTTTAACAATATTATACCACAATAAACCGCGCGTGTAAATCCCGTTTTCTCCCATTTTTACGTTTTGGACACGTTATCAAAACATATATAAGGGGTATTGCATTTTGCGGCGTTGCGTGATATAATAAACAAAATACTGCTAAACAGAAAGGGGACAAAATGAAGAATTACGTCGAATTTGGAAAGGACCTGTATATTGAACACGCAAAAGCTATTCCGTACGATATAAGGGATCTCACAATGGCGCATATGCATCCGAGCTATGAGCTTCTTCTGCTCCTTGACCGTGTTCCGTACAGCGCGATAATAAACGGAAAAATAATACGCGAAACGGGGCCCGTGGCTATGCTGATAGCGCCGTACTGTATGCATTTCACGTATTATCTTGACAAGAACGCCAACGACAAGTTTTTTTCGGTTTTTTATATAGGGGAGGATTATATAAATAATTTTCCCGAAAATATCATCCCGATAAAGGGCTTGATCGGCAGCGAACAAGCAGTTATTTTCGACCTCAACGGTCACGATGAAGAGATAAGAAAGATAATGGAGCCGATACTCGATCTGCATAAGGGCAAAAAAAATGTCAAGGGGCATTATTACAGACCTACTGACGTAAAGCAGAGGCTCATGTTCGGAGTTATAATAAATATACTTTCGGAGCTTGGCAAGGACAAGGCGCTCAAGTACGTTTTATCAAACGAAAGCTATATTTACGACGTCGTTATGTATATCGTGCAAAATCTTGACAAAAATCTGAGTACGCCCGATATCGCGGCGCAATTCTTCGTGAGCAGGGACAAGCTGAACAGAGATTTTAAGCAGTATACCCAAATGACTGTCAAGGATTTCGTAACGCAAACGAGAATCAATCTCGCAAAGTCAAGGCTGACGGATACGAAGTACACCGTAGGTGAGATTTCGGATATGTGCGGATTTGAAAACGAAATATATTTTTATTCCTTTTTTAAGAAAAATACGGGTATGACGCCGCGACAGTATGCGGAGAAAATGAAAAAATAGCAACCTGCACAATAGTAAAAACCACCATTTGTTCAAAATATTAGTATTTTGACCTTGGTGGTTTTTATTTAAGCGAAAAAATTAGTTTTATGCGGTCATTTTGCCTTGTTTATTAATTTTCTTGGTTGTTTTTTTGTGATACAATTAAGGTGTATTAAAATAGGCTCATAGTCTGTTTTTATAATTCTATAGAAATAATATGTAGGAGGAAAATTTATGAAAAGAGTTTTGACGTTGATGCTTGCGCTTCTGATGTGCTTGGGAACGCTTCTTTCTTGCTCTAAGGAGGAAGAGGTTATCGAGGTTGGAACAGATGCGGTAACGACCGACAACGGTCTTGAATACGACGAGAACGGCTATCTTAAGGATAAGCTCGGAGAGATGGATTTCGAGGGACGTGAGATAAAGATATGCGGTTGGTCGAACGTTGAGAAGCATATGCCCGAATTTGGCGTTGAGTCGATGGGCTTGGGCGTCGTAAGCAACGCGGCGTTTATCAAAAATTACACCGTTGAGCAAAGACTTAAGGTCAAGCTGAAGTTTGAGACTATGGACGGCTGGACGGGTCCGGGTACTGCCGAGGCAGGACAGGCGCAGCTTACGAGAGTTCAGACGTCTGCGGGAACGACCGACATAGATATAATAGGTACTTATAGCTGGAACGGCGCTACCTTTATGAACAAGGGCTACCTTGCGGACCTTAACGGTATGCCCCACATTGACTTTACAGCTCCCTGGTGGAATGCTTCCGTGGTCGAGAAAAGCTCGGTATACGGCAAGCTGTTCTTTGCGACGGGTGATATAGCTCCCAGCCTTATCCGTGAGACGTACGCGATATTCTTCAACAAGGCTGTGGTTGAGCAATACGACGGCATGGAGGACATGTACGAGCTTTACGAGAACGGACAGTGGACTGTAGATAAGATGATACAGCTTTCCGCAGTCGTATCAAGTGACCTTGGAGAGTCGGGCAAGGATAAGGGAGACAAGTTCGGTCTTGTTACTTTTATGACACCCACCGATGCCTTTTATCAGGGATGCGGTCTTATGCAGATAGAGAATGCGGCGGACGGCTCAATGCTCCTTTCGGAGGACTTCAGATCGGAAAAGACGCATAATCTTCTCCAGAAGCTTATAAGCTTCAATAAATCCAACGCCTTCTGGATAGACGACGGCCACGAGACGGCTTGGAAGCAGGGAAATTCGCTCTTTACGCTTTGCGCTTTTGCGCAGGTTGAGGATTGGACGGAGTCAAACGCCAAGAATTTCGGAATACTTCCTATGCCTAAGTACGATACCGACCAGACCGAATATCGCACTCTCGTCGGCTTCTATCATACGATATACTGTGTTCCGATAGCGCTTAAGGGCGACGAGGCGGTAGGAGCAACGCTTGAGTGCCTTGCTTCCGAGTCTCACAGAAAGGTCATGCCCGCTTATTACGAGGACCTTATCCAGTCCAGATACTCGGCTACCGTTGACGAGGCAATAATGTTCGATAAGGTAAGAGAGTGCGTAGTCGTTGACTCGGGAAGACTGTTCAATCAGCTTCTCCACTGGAAGATAGCTCAGCAGTTCAGAATAAGTCTTAAGAATAACGACATCGATTGGTTCAGCGCGTGCGACGCAATAATTCCCACGATAGAGCAAAAGCTCACGTCACTTAACGAGGGCGCTGCCGCGTTCGGTTAATACTGAGATATGAAAAGATTTTTGATTGCTCTGGCTTGTCTTGCGCTGCTGCTTACGGGCTGCGGCAAGAGCGGCGACGGAATTGATACCGAAACGGCGCATACAGAGGAGACGCAAGGAGCGGCTGACGAAAAAATATACGCCGTCAAGGACGGCGCGCCCGCGTTTACCGTGGTTTACGGAGCGAGTGATAACGCCACTCACGCGGACTATATTGCGAGTATGCTTAAGACCAAGACGGGCGTTGCGTTCAAGGTAGTCAACAACCCCTCAAAGGTCAGCGGCGGAAATATTATATACGTCGGCTTGCACGACAGCGTCGAGACGATGTA
>JAZOON010000052.1:0-1921 GCA_045655045.1 Eubacteriales bacterium
GCCTATTATGATAGTAAAGAACGTGTATGAAAGTGACCTGTCGGCGGTTTTTGATCCGAAATTGGTTATTTTTGCCGTATCGTGTGTAACGGTAAGCATAGCGGTGCTTTTGTTTGTAGTTCCACTGGTAGAAAAGAACAACGCGAAGCGAGGGGTGCTGATACAGGGAATGTTCCGTTCCAATTTCGTTATCTTCGGGATACCCGTAACTCAGGCATTGTGCGGAGACGGTGTGTCTGGCGCGGCGTCGTTGCTGATAGCGGTGGTCATTCCTGTGTTTAATTTTGCCGCCGTTATAATACTTGAAATATTTAAGGGAAACAAGCCGAAGCCGTTAAAAATACTTAAAGGAATAATAACAAATCCCCTTATAATAGGCTCGCTTCTCGGTCTTTTGATCAACGTGCTCGGCATAGGCTTACCGAGGGTTATCGAGACGTCTATGTCGAGCGTTGCGTCGATAACTACTCCTCTTGCGCTTATAATGCTTGGCGCGTCGATAAATTTCTCCTCTGTGGGAAATAACCTTTGGCATATCGTATGCGGAGTGGGAGTAAAGCTCGTTGTTTTGCCCGCCGTTTGTTTATCTCTTGCGGCGTTCGTTTTCGGCTTCAGAGGGGCAGAGCTTTGCATACTTATCGCTTTGTTTGCGTCACCCGCGGCGGTATCGTCGTTTACTATGGCTCAGCAAATGGGCGGTGACGACGAGCTTGCGGGACATTTGGTTATGTTCGGAACGGTGACGTGTATTTTGACTATGTTCTTGTGGATACTGACTGCTATGCAGTTGGGACTTATATAAAAACAGCCAGCTTGCTACGGCAGGCTGTTTTTTTATGCCCGTGGGGCAAAGTGGTGAAAAAACAGGTTGGTGAAAATTTGAGAATATTTTATGAAAAGGGGTATTTAATTTAAAAAATTACTGTGAAAAGAGGGCAAAAGATATCTTCGACGCACTTGAAAATCGGACAGAAAAAGGGAAAAAACGCCTTAAAACCATTACAGTAATTTAAAGAAATGTAAATAACTGTAAAAAATAAGCAAAAACGGGGCTGAAATCGGGGCTTGAAAAGAATTTTTGAGGAAATTGTGTTAATTGCTGAAAAGTTTTTTGGGAAATTTGAAAATCCCTATTGAAAGATTTTAAAAGATGTAATATAATAATAGCACGGTGGTGGAAAGTGGAGCGTAGTGGAGTGAAATCCCACAAGACACCCACGAAGTGGTTTGACTCCCCAGAATAAGGTTGCCGCCGATAAAACGAAAGGAGACGCAGAAGATGTTATCAAGCGAGTACAGACACAGTGTAGACCCAAAAAACAGACTCTTTATTCCCGCGAAGCACAGAGAAGTTCTCACTCGCGATGACGAAAGCTTCGTCGTTACGGCGGCGATGCGTGAAAAGTGTCTCCGAGTTTTCTCCGTCAGCGAATGGAAAGAGTACGCGGCGGGATACGAAAAGTTTCAGGGCAAGGAAAAAACGAGACTGCTCCGCAGACTTTACAAGGATATGATTACTCCCACTCCTGATTCGCAGGGAAGAATAGTTCTCACACCCGCGCTTCTTGAACACGCGGGTATCTCCAAAAACGCGGTCATAGTCGGCTGCGGCAAGTACGCGGAGATATGGGATGAGGAAGCCTACGACGCAATGATGTCGGAGGACGATTCTGATCTTGACGATCTCATGGATATGGCGGGACTTTATTGATAAGCCATGAGCGACAGAGTGGAAAGCGTAGAATTTTCTCACCGTTCGGTTCTTCTGGACGAGTGCATAGAGGGCTTTGATATCAAGCCCTCGGGTATATACATAGATGGAACGGCAGGTGGCGGAGGTCACTCCTTCCACATAGCCTCAAGGCTTGACAGCGGAAGACTTATCGCGATAGATCAGGACGAGGCGGCGATAGCGGCGGCA
>JAZOON010000053.1:0-1860 GCA_045655045.1 Eubacteriales bacterium
ATGTACTATAACTTCGTTCCCTACGAGCTGCACCCCGAAACCGAATACATTGATATGGAGCAGTACGAAAAGCTCGCGCGCGAGCATAAGCCGAAGCTTATCGTGGCAGGCGCATCCGCTTATCCGAGAACTATCGACTTCAAGAAAATGGCAGAGATAGCTCACTCGGTCGGAGCGTACTTTATGGTAGATATGGCGCATATTGCGGGACTCGTTGCCGCAGGTGAGCATCCCTCCCCCGTTCCGTACGCAGACGTTGTAACCACGACGACTCACAAAACGCTTCGCGGTCCTCGCGGCGGCTTGATACTCACAAACGACGAGGAACTTGCAAAGAAGATAAACAAGGCAATATTCCCGGGTATTCAAGGCGGTCCTCTTATGCACGTTATTGCCGCAAAGGCAGTATGCTTCGGAGAGGCTCTTACCCCCGAATTCAAGGCTTACCAGCACAGGATCGTTGAAAACGCGAGCGTTCTGGCAAAGGGACTTCTCGAAGAAGGCTTTAACCTCGTCTCGGGTGGTACTGACAATCACCTTATGCTCGTTGACCTTCGCCCTATGGGAATTACGGGTAAGGAATTTGAGGCAAGACTTGACGCGGTACACATTACCGTAAACAAGAACGCTATTCCCAACGACCCCGAAAAGCCCTTCGTAACGTCGGGAGTTCGCGTAGGTACTCCCGCTGTTACCTCGCGCGGTCTTGTGGCAGAGGATATGGTAACTATCGCAAAGCTGTTCGGTAAGGTCGCCAAGGACTTCGACGGCAGCGCGGCAGAGGTTCGCGCAACCGTTGCGGACATTTGCAAGAAATATCCCTTGTACAGATAAATATTATACACAAAGAAGCACCCGCTGCCTTTACGGTCGGCGGGTGCTTTTTTAGCGTGTGCAATATCAATCAACTGCAACCAAATGGAACGTGCAGGAATCGTAATCGCTGAATTTATTCTGAATGTTAAGACCTGCTCTCATAAGCGTATCTCCCGAAAGTATCTGCCCCGTCTGCTCGTTGAGATAACGCTTGTCAGGATCAAGTCCCGCAAGGCGCAGATAATTCCTTTGGAATACTCCGCATCTTATTACGACGTAAGTAACCAAAGCCTCTCTCTTATCGTCGGATACGTACATCCAAGCGCACTTTTCCCTGTTCTTCCACGGAGAAATAAGTCTGTAAAGGTTTCCGTTGTGTATAACGTCAAAATATTTGTGGTAATCCTTACACTGCTCTTTTACCGTTTCCTTTTCCTCGTCGGTAAGCTTCGTCAGGTCAAGCTCGTAGCCAAACGTTCCCGCAAGCGCCACGTTGCCGCGGGTTTCAAGAGGCGTGGTTCTGCCAACCTGATGGTTAGGACAAGCAGATACGTGCGCTCCTACGGTAGATACGGGATAGCACATCGACGTACCGTACTGTATATCAAGTCTCTCTATCGCGTCGGAGTCGTCACTTGCCCATATCTGAGGCGCGTAGTACAGCCAAGCGGGATCGAAGCGTCCTCCGCCGCTCGCGCATCCCTCAAGCAAAAGCTCGGGATAAGCCGCAAGCAATCTTTCGAGAAGCTCGTAAAGTCCAAGGACGTAGCGGTGGAATACCTCTCCCTGTCTGTCAGCGTCGATCAAAGCGCTTCCGACCTCGGTAAGGCTTCTGTTGAAGTCCCACTTGATATAGGCTATGTTGGCGTTATCCATAACCTTCTTTATACAGTCAAACAAGTAATCTCTGACATCAGAGCGCGTCATATCCAGCACATATTGGTGTCTTGCAATACTCATTTCTCTACCCGGAGTCTGCAACGCCCATTCGGGATGCGCACGGAAAAGATCGCTTTCCTTTGATATCATTTCGGGCTCAAACCA
>JAZOON010000054.1:0-7704 GCA_045655045.1 Eubacteriales bacterium
GGATGTGTGGCAATATTCGTGATCTGCCCCTCGTCAAGCACCGTCAGCATTCCCGCGTAAGCAACAGTCCGTCCGTCCTCGACGGCAACGAATCCAACGCCGCCCTCTCGCAGAAGCATACCAAGGCTCTCACGCGACCAAGGCGACGAAAAGCACTGCCTTTCTATCTCCTCTACGTCACCGATATGACTCAGTGTCATCAACTCAATATTCATCAGTCTGTTGCTAATTCCTTAAATTCAGCTACGTATTTGTCTAAAGCATCACCCGCAACGACGCATCGGTTGTCCTCAAAGCGGTTAAAGATGAATTTTCTACCGAGGTCTACCTCAGCACCGTTTTCGTCCTCAACGACGTAGCTCTCGCCTATCTCAACGTAAGAAAGAATATAGTATATTCCTCTGGTCTCATCTGCAAAGCGTATGCGCCAATTTATCTCGTAGTCCTCTGCCGTGGCAACGTAAGGACGTCCAACGTCCTCACCGTTGACGTAAGCATTAACTATCGTGTCTATTACGGACGTATCGGTTATCTTGACAAGCACCGTATCCTCAAGAACTATCTCCGCGTACGATATATCAAGTCCGCCAAGCGCGGGAAGCTCTATCTCGGAGGAATAGAACACGCTTCCGTTTTTCTCGCAGAGCCACCTCTCGGGGTCAGCCTCTCCCATTCGGTAAAGCTCGACCTTCTCAAGCGTTCCGTAAAGCTCGTCGCTTATCTCTATAGGCTCGTAGCACGCGGGCGCGGCGTAGTAAGTGATACCGCTCGTTTTATCAACGTATCTTCCGCCGCTCATCTCAAATTTGTTGCCCTTTGAGCAAGCTGCAAAAAGCATAGCGGCAATCAGAAGCACCGCAAGCGCGGCAATTATGTATCTGCTTTTCTTCATATCGACCTCATCAATATCCGAACTGTCCCGAAAGCGAGTCGTCGTCCTCTATCCAATCGGCGACGTTTATCACGCGGTATTCGTCCTTGGTATCCCTGACGATAACCTTTTCAATACCCGCGTTTATTATCTGTCTCTTACACATCATACAGCTTGACGTTCCCGCAAGGACCTCTCCCGTTTGCGGAGATATACACACCATATAGAGCGTCGCGCCGAGCATTCTTTCTCTTGCCGCCGCGATAATAGCATTCGCCTCAGCGTGAACGGAGCGGCACATTTCGTATCTCTCGCCACGGGGAATATTGAGCTTGTCGCGTATACAGCTCATAAGATCGTTACAGTTTTTTCTTCCTCTGGGCGCGCCGTTATATCCCGTGGAAACGATAACGTCGTCCTTTACGATAATAGCGCCGAAAAGTCTGCGCATACACGTTCCTCTCTCGGCGACCGTCTGCGCGATATCAAGATAATAATTTTCCTTTGAAATTCTACTCATTTCTTTTCTCCCGTCAATAAAAATAGGGCATACATATAATATTATACATCTATTTCAGAAATAAATCAAGTACCGTTTTACTTTTTTGCCAATTTTCGATGTTTTTTTATGAATATCGATTTATTTAATCAAAAGCAAAGCACGTTATCTTTTGCGAAAGTCAGATGCTATCTTGTCAAAAAACGCAAAAAAATTTCAAAAAAGTATTGACTTTATCAATTTAAAGTGATATAATACACCTTGTAAATGCGTTTGAGTGGGAACAAGTAGGTTCGTACGTACCCTGGAGAGAGTTGCCGTTTGGTGCGAGGCAATGGGGAAGACGACACTGAATACATCCCGCGAGCTTTGCACCGAACGGACTTTTTTGAGTACTCAGTAGGCTGCAACGGGAGTTCCCGTAACAGAACGGGGGTGTTGATTGACACTCTGAAAGGCTGCGGCTGTGAGGTCGCGGTAAATTGAGGTGGTACCACGGGATTTTCTCGTCCTCTGTATTTCTTTATCGGAATACGGAGGGCGTGTTTTTTTATCGCTTTTGCGATTTTTGTCCGTATTCCCCAATCAAAAAAAAGGAGGTAAAAAAACATGAATTCAGCACAAATTTACACTATCGTCGCGCTTGCCGTTTACGCAGTGGCAATGGCAATTATAGGTGTCGTAAGCTACGGCAAGTCTAAAACGCTCGACGGCTTTCTTATCGGCGGCAGAAGCATTGGCGCGTGGGCGACGGCGTTCGCTTACGGCACGACGTACTTTTCCGCAGTGGTGTTCGTGGGCTATGCAGGTCAGCACGGCTGGAACATTGGCATCGGCTGTATATGGATAGGCATTGGAAACGCGGTGCTCGGCTGTCTGCTTTCGTGGATACTGCTTGCCAACAGAACGCGAAAGATGACGGGTAAGCTCGGAGCAAAGACCATGCCCGAATTCTTTGGCAAAAGATACGCCTCCAAGGGTATGAAGATATTGTCCGCAATAGTTATTTTTGTATTTCTCGTTCCCTACTCCGCCGCGGTCTACAAGGGACTCGGCTCGCTGTTCAGCGCGGTTTTCCCGGGTGTCGAAACGTGGGTGTGGATGCTTATCATTGCATGTCTTACCGCCGTTTACCTCGTCGCGGGCGGATACGTAGCGACGGCGTACACGAATCTCGTTCAGGGAATAATTATGATAGTTGGCGTCGTGTGCCTTGTCGTTGCAATTCTCTGCCACTCAAGCGTTGGCGGACTTTCGGGTCTTATTGAAAATCTCGGTAGCTTCAAGTCCGCTCCAACAGACCCAAATCCCATAACGGGAGAGCAGCTAACCAGCATATTCGGCGGCTCAGCCTTCAAGTTTTTGTGCGTCAACATAATGCTCACAAGCTTCGGTACTTGGGGACTTCCTCAGATGATAGGTAAATTTTACGCCATTAAGGACACCGCCGCAATTAAGCGCGGAACAGTTATTTCCACGGTATTCTGCGTGGTTATCGGCTGTGGAGCTTACCTTATCGGAAGCGCGTCAAGGCTTATTCTCGGCGGGGAGCTTCCCGAGGGTGGGATCGACGCGGTAATTCCCACGGTGCTTATGGAGGTGCTCGGCAGCAGCACCCTTGGAATAATACTTTTGGCGGTAATCATTATTCTGCTTCTTTCCGCATCTATGTCAACGCTCGTTGCCGTAGTACTTACTTCGGCGTCGGCAGTTGCCGTTGACCTCATACCCGAGGTAAGAAAAAAGCCGACGTCCTCGGGGGCTCAAATGCTTCTCACAAGACTTTTCTGCCTTGCCTTCGTCGTAACGTCGTTCATCTTCGCAACACAGAACATACCAATAATAGTCAGCCTTATGTCCTTCTCGTGGGGCGTGGTCTCCGGTTGCTTCATAGGTCCTTACGTATGGGGAATCTTCTCAAAGAAGATAACCAAGGTGGGCGCGTTTGCGGGCATGATAGCGGGACTGCTTACCGTAGGCGTATCAACGCTCGTTCTCACGATCACGTCGGGATTTTCCTCAGCGGCGGCAAAATCACCCGAAATGGGAGTTATTGCTATGGCGGTATCTCTTACCGTCGTTCCCCTCGTCAGCGCGTTTACCAAAAATAAGGATCAGGCGCGCGTTGACGAAATATTTGAGAACGGAGCTTTATCCCACAAAGATATTAACGACTAATATATTTGCTGACTTTATTTACCGCGCTGCCGTATATAAATCACCAACCGAGAATATACTTTTTATAATGATATTTTTGAAGGTGATTTTATGAAACGATCGATAGGACTTTGGCAGCTTATGGGGTTTGCCGTGACCTCACTTGTGGGCACGCTTTTGCATTTTTTATACGAGTGGCTTGGCGATGCCGTTTGGATAGCACCGCTTTCCGGAGTTAATGAATCGACGTGGGAGCATATGAAGCTACTGTTTTTTCCTATGTTTTTATATGCTATAGTACAGAGTTTTTTCTTCCGCGACGTGGAAAGCTTCTGGTGCGTGAAGCTTCGCGGTATTCTTCTCGGTCTTACTCTTATTCCCGTAATCTTCTACACATACAACGGCGTTATCGGCAAGTCCCCCGATTGGATCAATATTGCTATTTTCTTTGTATCCGCGGCAATAGTATATATCTATGAGACGCGAAAATTCAACAATGATCTGCCGACCTGTAAAGATCCCAAAATTCGTTTTCTGCTACTCTTCCTAATAGCCGTTACGTTCGTGGTGTTCACGTTCAAAACGCCCGAGATCGCTATTTTTAAAGATCCGCTTACGGGATCTTACGGCATTTAAATAAACGTCCTTGAGGTAAAATTTCCGTTTTCCTCAAGGGCTTTTTTTGTTTTTCATTTTCCATTTGTATAATATTCCCATTTTTTTACAGCAATATTTGGTAAATTTTGGAAATGGAAATTTTTGTAAATCTCTTGCAATATTTACCAAAATATGGTAAAATATGGATGTTAGAACAAATATATGGAGGATAAAAATGGAAAACACAACAAAAATATTGATTGCTGACGAAAATTCAGCGCAAAGACAGTCACTTGTAGGAGAATTGCGCCGCGCAGGCTTTACAAACGTAGAGGTCGCTTCAAACGGAGAAGAGGCTCTTTATAAAATAGAGAGATCTCACCCCGACGTTGCCATTATTGACGTATGGCTTTCAAAGCTTGACGGTATCGGCGTATTGAGAAATTGCAAAAAGATAAATTTTGGGAACGACAAAGCTCCCTCTTTTATCGTAGTTTCAATGGTATCAAATCAAAGCATGTTTATAGAAGCTACGGCGGCGGGCGCGGATTTCTGTATGCTAAAGCCTTACAATACCGACAGCCTTTGCGCTCATATCAGTTCGCTTTCAAAGAACAGAGTATCAGCCGTCGCCGCGACGCCCTCTGAGGAGGACAAGACGCCCGACATTGAAACTCAGGTAACTAAGATCATACACCAGATAGGTGTTCCCGCGCACATCAAGGGCTACCAATATCTTCGTACCGCCATATTACTTACCGTCAAGGATTCCGATATTATAAATTCCGTAACGAAAATTCTCTACCCCTCCGTAGCGAAAAAATATCAGACGACAACCAGCCGCGTAGAGCGCGCTATCCGCCACGCAATCGAGGTCGCTTGGGACAGGGGTGACGTGGATACGCTGAACAGTTATTTCGGATATACCATTCAGAACAATCGCGGCAAGCCGACCAATAGCGAGTTCATCGCGATGATTGCGGATAATCTCCGTTTGCAGTATAAATTGTATTAAAAATCGCCTGTCGCGCAGAAGGGGCTGTATCAAACGCAAATTTGATACAGCCCCTTTTTATATTACAATAGATAACCGCTACTTGGGATCTATTGGCTCATTGGCAAAAAATTTCTGTGCATCGGATATTATCTTATCAACACGGCTATTCAATATACAGAACAAACCGTTGCCGTTGATAGTAACATAAGAGGTAGAGGAATTAAGTCTGTAAAACTTATATAAATCGTTTTTTCCATCGGTGTAAGTTATATTCATAATAAGAACAATATTTTCGTCCGAAGTAACAGCCGACCTTTCACTTTCACTTAACACACATACGTCAGAAAAAGTGGAATAAAGCAACGTCATATAATATTTTCTGAATAAAGAAAGCTCATATCTGATATAAGTTAACGTATCATTACCATTGTTCACGATAACTTCATCGGCTTTTACGTATACTCTGCTTCCGTCGGCACACCTAATATATCCATTTAACACACATGCCTTCGCCCCAAGAAAATTATTATCATAATCCGCAGTAGTTATTGTCAACTCTTCTCCACTCGGTGAAAAACATACTACGTCATTAGACGTTATCACCCACGTGTTTCCATTCTCATCTATAACGTCTATGTATGAGAATGGCGTTTTTTCATTGTTTTCTGAATCTGTAGCGTGCACCTTAATATACGTAGAATGTATCGTCTCCGTACAGTCAGATGAAGAATTGTCGAGCGTAAATTTTGCAGAATAGGCATCAGAATCAAGTGTTATCTCTCTGCAAAATGCTATATTACAATATAAAATATCCTGATTTATCCAATCATATCTATTCCACTCCAAGAAACCAAAGCTCTCCGCATTTACCTCTATTATCATATCAAGATCGTATAGCTTATCCCCCACAGATCCGTCAGATTCAATTTTATACACCTCGGTAAATGCATAGCGCGTATCATTCTCTGTAAGCTCACTGAAGTATATGCGCTGTCTTACCGTCTCAATGTATCTTCCGTTATCGTCGGTAATATCGTTGTTGAAAGCTATAACGTATTCGGCATAACAATCTTCCGCCATGTCAGCTTCGCGCGCAAGCCCGTATGCAACGAAATCATTGGCGGTGGGTACATTTTTTACCACTGCAAACGACGGAGACAACAGTTGTTTGAGACAGTCATCTATGGCATCACTATCCGCCATATACCCACTAACTTTAAATTCATCAAGAAATACGTACGGCTCATCCGCTTTCCTCGTGTTTTCCCTCTCGGCAAGGTCTATGAAAGAGAAACCCACAACGGGAACATATTCGGGCTCACCGTTGCCAGCATCTTTGGGGCTTTTATTAAACAAATAAAAATTCTGAACGTCAAAATAGTTATCGTCCGACATAAAAAAAGTAAGATTTGGATCACCGGCATAAGTTTCACCGTCGTTCCCGCCATTCCCGCCATCAGCTAAAAAAGCGTCGTTTGAATTATTGCATGCCGTAAAGAAGACAGACTCAAGAATCAAAAGGCACAAAACCATTGATAAAAATCTAATTTTCATAAGCTTTCCTCTTTTTTTAGTAATGATTACTTTGTTTATTCTTTTAAAGTTTTTTGCCCAACTTTTTTTCAAAAAAGCTATATAGTCTCTCCACGTCTCCGTCAAACAAATATCCGTGGATACCAAAAGCGTCAGCACCTGCGATATTCGCGGCGTTGTCGTCAACGAAAACCGTTTCCTCGGGGAGAATGCCGCAAGTATCGCAAAGATACTCAAATATATCTCTGTTTGGCTTTACGTGTCCAGCCACTGCCGAATATATGCGCTTTTCAAACTCGGCAAGCACGGGAATTTCAGCCTCGTGAGCCGCGAAATACGTGCATATGTTTGAAAGTAAGAATACTCTCATTCCCTTTTCGTCTCTCAGGTGAGCCACAAGCTCCCGCATTCCCTCAATTTCGGGAATGTTATATATCCAATTATAGTATATCTCATTTGCCACGTTCCAAAGGCGCTCGGGAAGCCGCTCCCGACAAGCTTCCATTACCTCTTCATCGGTAATATCCCCTCTGTCGAGCCTATCCCAATAAAGTCGGTCGAATATAACCCTCTCCAGAAGCTCTGCGTCGTCCTTGTCGCTTACGTACTTACCAACCATATAAGACGGCTCAAAATGTACAATGACCTGACCGAAATCAAAAACAACGTTCTTTATGTTCATTCTGGCTCCTTTGCGTACTTTTGATATATAGTTCTCGTATCGTCGGTAGACTGTTTTTCTCCAACGTACGCCTGATCGTTACTTACTCTGCCAACCTGAACGCACACGTATTTTCTGCCTGTTGTATCGTCCTGACCTGCCGTTACATAACAGTAAGCGGGGATATCCTCGTAGCCCGTTTTTCCTCCGACGATCATTATATCCGATCCGTTACCCGCATAATACGGAGCTGTACCCTGAAGCTTGTACTTTTCAAGACGTCCCGTATACCAACCGCTATACATATCAACGCTTGACATTTTTTCTCCGTTAGTATAAACGTCAACGGTATACATTTCAGTTCTGTTAAGCACCTTTGCGGCAGAATC
>JAZOON010000055.1:0-4195 GCA_045655045.1 Eubacteriales bacterium
CCTGAGTTGCCTCTGCCTGATAGCTTACCTTTGCGTACTGAGCTATCTCATCAAGGTTGTCTATCACGATGTAAGCAACGGCGGTAAACTCCGCGCGGCTTTTTGCGTTGAGATTGAAAAGGTCGGTTATGTCGTTGAACATCAGAAGGTAGAAAAGCTTTCCCTTGGAATGGAGTGCGTGACAGTCTATATGGTATATCCTGTCGTCGATGTGGCAAATAGCCTTTTTATCGGCAAGTATCTCTATGGCTTCCTTTTCCTCGTCGGTCTCGTCCTCGTCTATCTCTTCCTCCGCGCGGTCGGTAAGGTTTGACATAGGAATACCGCAGATATCCGTGATATCCGCGCCGAATGCCGTTGATTTTGCGCCCGCCGCCGTTTTCATAGCTGCGTTTACGGTGACTATCTTACCCTTTTCGTTGACGACCGCGTAAGGCGTTTTGAGCATATGTCGGAAGGTGTATATAACTCCGCTGTTCTGCTCCTCGGACGCATTTGAGGCGAGCTTGAAAAGGCTTATTCTGTGGCGCACCGCAAGGTGGATTATGAGCGACACTATAAGATATATACCGAGCAGAGCAAGACCGCATACCGCCACGGATACGTTCGGGACGAACGTGCAAAGCAGCACGTGCACCGCGATACACAAAACCGCGAGGATCACGTACGCCATAGACGGCAGCTCCTCAAGTCTTCTGAACGGATCGAATTTTTTGTTAGACATAGTGTTTACGTCCTTTCGTTTATGATTTTTCGGACCTCGCCCGAGCCACGTGGGATGCGATTATCAGTATCGCTCCCGCAACCGACACGGCGATAAGCACGAAGGCGTTAAGGCTGGCAATAAGGAAGATGACTCCCATGTATACGAGAGTTCCAAGACAGGACGGACCTTTTTTCATAGTCAGTACGCGAAGTCCGCCCAGCGCCGTCAGTACAAGTCCCGGAATAAGTATGAACATAACGTTTTGCGCCGCCGCGCCGTATAGCTCCGTCTTTCCCGACGTAAGAATAAGCGAGAGAACGAGCGAGGAGAGGAACACGACCGCAGAGACGACGCTCATTTCAAAGGTCATCATAGGCAACGCCTTTTTCTTATCCTCAAGGCTTACGTATTCTATGGAAAGCATCATAGAGTGGAGTATATATCCGATTACGTTTGCGAATATTACGATGATCGCGGGCAGAACGTTAAAGGCAATTCCCGTTGCGTAGCTTACGGTTTCCTCAATATTTACGGGAATAGCCTCGGACGCGCCGAGCGCGCTCTCTGCCTCGTGAGCAACGGCTACCAGTAGCTGCGTGGTCGCTTCCTTGGCGGTATCGACAGTCTGCTTCACACTCGCAAAGGAGAGCTCGCCGTACGACGAGTATACCGCAAGCAGAAAGATTACTACGGTTATCGCGCAGATACCTGCGGATATTCTGCATATAGCACCGACTCTGCCAAGACCTTTTTTGACGGAGTATACGAGAGCCAAGGCGGGCAGAAGAGTTATCAAGGATATTGCCGCCGCCGAAAGAGAGCCGACGGTCAGGAGAGTTATTATCAGTGGAATTATGGGAAGTCCCCAGAGAAAAGGGGAAGGGGAGTGCAGATGCAAGTGCGCGTAGATGCAGGTAGCGGAAGCGAAGGCGGAGAATACGCCCGCGGGAACGAGACTTCCGCCGAAGAACAGGAACAGCCCCAAAACGATCGCAAAGCCGATAACCGCCTTAAAGGTTCCCGCCGCACGGCTCATAGCGAATACTCCAAGCACACATACCGCCAGAGATATCGCGCCCGCCACGGCACTGTTTATACCGAGAAACAGACAAAGCGGAACGTATGAGCAGGCAAGAACGAAATAAAGACAAAGCGCAAGACGTTCTGCAATGGGGTTTTTATCTATCAGTTTCATTTGACCTCTTTATAAAATTTAAGCTTTTGGCATAGGGCGACAACTACCCTATTATACATTATTGTAATATTATATCATATCAATTCGTTTTTGTAAACACATTTTCTTAATTTAAGGAAGCTTTTTCCTTATCTTTTTACTTTTTTTATTGAAAAAATTGTAAAAAGGTATTGCAATCGGCGTGAAAGTGTGATATAATACCCATAGTAAGAGTGGGCTTGTGAGGGTCCACTCTTAATTGTTAATAAAAAAAGCGTTTTTTTACGGAGGTAAAAATGGCGAAAAGCGCAAAGGGAATAGCACAAAAGGTTTGGGAAATGGCTGACCCTATTGCCGAGGAGATCGGTATCTGGGTGTGGGACGTTGAGTTCGTAAAGGAAGGCGCAAGACGTATTCTCCGCATCACGGTCGATTCCGAGGAGGGAATAGACATCAACCAATGCGAAAGGCTGCACAGGGCAATAGATCCTCTGCTTGACGAGGCGGACCTTATCGAGGAGCAGTATTATCTTGAGGTATGCTCCCCCGGACTTGAGCGAGAGCTTAAGACGGATATTCACGTTGAGGCGTGTGAGGGCTGGGACGTTGAGGTAAGGCTGTACGCTCCGAGAGACGGCTCAAAGCTTTATAGGGGAGAGCTTCTCCCGCTTGCCGAAAACGGTGACGTTTGCATCCGAGTCGGCGAAGAAACGCTTAGCTTCCCGCGTGATACCGTGGCAAAAATAAGCACGTATTTTGAACTTTGAAAATAAAAATTAAGGATGGAATAAAAAATGAACAAGGAATTTTTTGCAGCCCTTGATCTTCTTGAAAAGGAAAAGGGAATACCCAAGGAGTATATGCTGGAAAAGATCGAGGCGGCTCTTCTTTCCGCTTTTAAAAAGGAATTCGGAAGCAGCACTATGATGAGAGTACACATTGACCCCGTTAAGGAGGACCTCAAGGTATATCTCCAGAAGGAGGTAGTTGAGGAGGTAACCAATCCTCAGTGTCAGATATCACTCGAGGAGGCAAAGGCGCTCAGCAGACGTAACACGCTCGGCAAGATGGTTGAGACGGAGGTTAAGACCAAGAATTTCCGCAGACTCAGCGCGGCGGCGGCTAAGTCCGTAATCATTCAGGGCATTCGCGAGGGTGAGAGAAAGGCAATGCAGGACGCTTACGAGAGCAAGCGCGAGGAGATCATCACCGCGACTGTAAGCAAGGTGTTCTCCGATAACGGAAGCGTGCTTCTCGATACGGGAACGGGACACGCAACGCTCCTTAAGAGCGAGCAGATACCCGGCGAGACCTTTACCGTTGGAGACAGAATAAAGGTTTTCGTAACCGAGGTAAACAAGGAAGCAAGAGGACCTCTCGTCACTCTTTCCCGCGTTCACCCCGGACTTGTACGCAGAATATTTGAGCTTGAGATCCCCGAGATAATAGACGGCGTGGTCCTTATAAAGGGAGTTGCGCGCGAGGCGGGCTCAAGAACAAAGATATCCGTTCTTTCCCGTGATCCCGACGTTGATGCGGTCGGCGCTTGTATCGGTAACCATGCAATGAGAATTGCGGGTATCGTTGAGGAGCTTCGCGGAGAGAAGATAGACATAGTAAAATACAGCGAGACTCCCGAGGAGTACGTAGCAGAGGCGCTCGCTCCCGCAGAGGTGCGCTCCGTAACGTTTACCGCTGAGAGAGCGTGCAAGGTAATAGTTGACGAGGATCAGCTATCACTCGCTATCGGTAAGGAAGGTCAGAACGCGCGACTTGCCGCGAGACTTACGGGCTACAAGATAGATATTAAATCCGAATAACTGATAGGGGGAGGCGCATATGGAACAAAACGTAAAGCAAAAAAAGATACCCACGCGCCAATGCCTTGGATGCAACGAGCACAGAGCTAAGAAGGAGCTTCTCAGAGTGGTAAGAACTCCCGAGGGCGAGATACTTCTCGACTTCACGGGAAAGAAATCAGGAAGAGGCGCGTATATCTGCCGCAGCGTGGCGTGTCTTAAGAAGGCGAGAAAATCCAAGAGGATCGACCGCAGTCTTGACGTTACCATACCCGAGGAGGTATACGACAGAATGGAAAGTGAGCTTAAGAATGGCGGAGCTTGATACGGCAAGGCTGCTTCGCTCGCTTGGTCTGTGCGCGAAGGCAGGAAAGATCATCTACGGAGTGCCAATGATATGCGAGGCGCTTCGCAGGGGCGGAAAAACGGCTCCCGTGCTTGTGCTTGAGTCGTCGGATACGTCCGAAAATAAAGTCGGAGGCCAAGCGGTCTTAGGAGACAATACACCAGTTCAAC
>JAZOON010000056.1:0-2535 GCA_045655045.1 Eubacteriales bacterium
GTAGCGCTCGATGTCAGTCTTCTGAAGGTAACCGAGAAGGTTTCTTCTGTGACCAACCATCTTCTGCAAACCTCTGCGGCTGTGATGGTCCTTGTGATTACCCTTGAGGTGCTCGGTGAGGTTCTTTATTCTGTAGGTAAGAAGTGCGATCTGTACCTCAGGCGAACCCGTGTCTCCCTCGTGGGTAGCGTACTGCTCAATAATTGCCTGCTTTTCGTCCTTAAGCATCATGGTGTTTTTCACCTTTCAAATAATATATTTATCGTTAACACAGAAATCGGCGGGTGAAATATCGCTTGAAGCGACCGAATATCCGAAAGCCGAGATAACGACATCGAGATATTATACCACGAAAAAATCATTTTGTAAAGAGCTTTTCAATAATTTTTTTATTTTTTTTGATTTTTTCTTCTATAATATAAGATTATTTCGTTAAGTTCTGTCCACCGTTATCACGGCGCAATAGGTTGTATCAATACGCTTTATCGCCTCCTCAACCTCTCCTATAAGCTTTGCGTCCGACGTCCTGACCTCAAAGGGCGCGGTTATATCGAATATAAGATTTGAGTGGGTTATACCCTCAACGAAGCGGAAATCGTGTATTGAGAGTCTGCTGTCAACCCCCTTTACCGCTTCAAGCGTCAATCCGCGAAGCTCCGCTACGCGCTCGTCGTTGGTAACGATAGGGTCCATATGTATGGTAGCCCTCACGCCTATCTCGGAAAACATTCTTTTTTCCACATTATCTATCGCATCGTGTATAACGTAAACGTCCGCAGAGCCGTCAACCTCGGCGTGAAGAGAGGCGATTATATTACCCGTTCCGTAGGTATGCACCACCATATCGTGTATTCCGAGTATCTCGGGGCATTCCTCGGATATTCTCAAAATGCCCTCCACCACCTCGGGCTCGGGCGGTGCGCCGAGTATTGCGTTCTTCGTCTCCGCAAGTATTTTTATACCCGCAATAAAGATAACCACGGACACCGCAACGCCCATATAAGCGTCCGTTCTCAGTCCCGTAAGACGGCAGACTATTGCCGATACGAGTACCGCAGACGTTGCTATAGCGTCGGAAATGCTGTCGGACGCCGTTGCCGAAACGACCGTGGAATTTATCTTCTTGGCAACCATTTTGCCGCTGATACCAAGCCACAGCTTGACGGCGACAGAAATAGCAAGCACGATGATCACCGCGAGGCTGAAATCCGCATCGGTAGGATTTATTATTTTATTTACGGACTCCCTCGCAAGCTCGTAGCCGACCAGAAGCACCAAAAAGGAAACTATCATTGACGCCACGTATTCTATCCTCGCGTGACCGAAGGGATGGTCGCGATCTGCCGGCTTTGCCGCTATTTTAAAGCTTATGAGCGATATTACCTGAGAGCCCGCATCGGAGAGATTATTAAGTGCGTCCGCCGTAACAGAGATCGAGCCGCTTATCGTTCCGAAAACCAGCTTTAAAGCCGAAAGAAGTATATTTACGACTATCCCCACGACACTCATAAGCATTCCGTATGCGTGTCGCACCTTCGGAGCTCTTACGTCCTCTCTGTTCTTTATAAACAGTCTACTCAAAAGTGAAATCATACCAACCTCTCAAAAATTAAAATCTGAAATATAAAAACGGATTATATCCGCCGTCCGCAAGATAGCAGGTACAGAGCAATAAGATGAGTACCGCCCCCACGTTTTCGATAAGCGCGCCGATATGCGGGCGTTTGCCGATAAGCCGTTCAAGCCACCTTGCAGGTAACGGCGTGCTGCCTATCGCCAATAAGGCTAAGAACGGCAGATGCCGCCACAGCTCGTAAAGCGAGTCGCGATTGAAAAATCCGCAAGCGCCTGCCATACTTGTAAGATACTGCGGCGAGTTGCTTACTCCGTCAGCCGCAAAGATAAACCAACCAATCAGAATAAAAAACAGTGCGTAAGCGTGGCAAAAAAACCTTGGAAGTCTTTCCAATATTCTTCCGAGAAACGCTTTTTCAAGCGTCAGCACAAAGAAAAAGTAAAGTCCCCACAAAAGAAAATTTACCGCCGCGCCGTGCCATATCCCCGTAAGCGCCCATACCGCCAAAAGATTGAGATACGTCCTCAACCTTCCCTTTCGGCTTCCGCCAAGCGGAATATAGACGTACTCGCGAAACCACGACGACAGAGTGATATGCCACCGTCTCCAGAACTCAGTTATGCTCTTTGATACGTACGGATAATTGAAATTGCGTGGAAAGTCGAAGCCAAATATTCTGCCAAGTCCCACCGCCATATCGGAATATCCCGAGAAATCGAAGTATATCTGGAAAGCGAAAAATACAATTCCAAGCCACGCGCCGAGCATATTTCCGTCGCGCTCGGTAAGCAGCCTCATTCGCTCCCACGACTCTCCCGCCCCGTTTGCGAGAAGCACCTTTTTGCCAAGTCCGATGAAAAAAAGACGAAGCCCGTCGGCGACAGCCGACACGGTGTGTGAGCGCCCTCGCAAAGCGCCGTCTATATCCGAATATCTTACGATAGGTCCTGCAATAAGCT
>JAZOON010000057.1:0-5265 GCA_045655045.1 Eubacteriales bacterium
TGCGTTTGCGCGCCCCAAAGCTTGTCCGCCGGGACGCGGACCTCACCCATAGAGTCGTGTTCTGTTCTGTAATTCATTTTAGTACCTCGCTGTCGGTATATATTTGTATTGGCTGCTCAGCCACGTAGGAGCATATTGAAAATACGGCTTGACGCTCGCCGACAGAGATATTAAGGCGAGAAAGAGATATTCCCCGAGTCTTTTGAGCATCCTTGCTTGCGAGCAACGCCGAAAGTCCCTGACCGCCAAGCTTTGCGTACGCTTCCTTTGCCGTCCATATGGAGAAAAACGCATTTGCGCTGTTGCCGCCCGCTTCAAGCTCCGCCATTTCACCGTCGTTAAAAAATCTTTCGGCAATATGGGAAAAATCGTAGCCTTTGTCGATCACCTCGATATCAAAGCCTATCTCGCCGTATTTGTAGTCGCATATTGCGGCGGCTGCAATTCCTCGGGAATGGGATATGCTGAAATAGGGAGACGCGGGAAAATTGAAATACGGCTTTCCCGACGGACCTCTTTCGATATACGTCAAGCCGTCGTACGAAGCGTCCGCTTTTTCAAGAAGTCTCCAAAGAGCAACAAGTCCCCCAAGGCTTTCCCATTTATGCTTGGAATTATTTATCGCGAGAAGTCTCTCCTTCTCCTTTTCACCAAAGGGAAGGGCGTTTACCAATTCAAGAAAATCCGTTTTCAAGAGATTTTCCGTTTGTAAAATATAAACTCTTATCATACTGCGTCTCCATTTTACATTCAAGGCTTACAACACCATATATTATACACCAAGTACAGACTTTTTTCAATAGTAATAAGTTAATTTTTTACGTTGCTTTCCCCGTTGACTTTTCGGGCGTATGTTGATTACTTTGATAAAATCGTTTATGACGTGAGATCCTACACTTCAAGGGAATACCTGTCGATAAAAAAAGGGACTGTCTCAAATTGAGACAGTCCTTTTTTGTTAGAAATTAAAATATTCTTTTGCGTTTTCGTAGCAAATGCCTTTTACTATCTTCTCAAGGGTTGCGTAGTCAGCAGGGTATTCGCCGTCCTCTACCCATTGACCGATAAGATTACAGAGTATTCTTCTGAAATATTCGTGTCTGGGGTAGGATACGAAGCTGCGGCTGTCCGTAAGCATACCTACAAAGCGGGATATCATTCCGAGGTTAGCCAAAGCCTTCATCTGCTCAACCATTCCGTCTCTTTGATCGTTGAACCACCAAGCGCTGCCGAACTGTATTTTACCCGCGGTGGGCGCTTTCTGGAAATTACCGAGCATTGTTCCGAGAACGTAGTTGTCCTTGGGATTGAGTGTGTAAAGAATAGTTTTAGGCAGACAGTCGTTATATTCGAGATTGTTCATGAAAGCCGAGAGCTTTTCAGCAATACAAAGGTCGTTTATGGAGTCAAAGCCTACGTCAGCACCAAGCTTTTCGTACATTCTTCTGTTGTTGTTGCGAAGTGCGCCTATGTGAAGCTGCATTGCCCAACCAAGGCGTGTGTATTCTTCGGCGCAAACCTTAAGAAGCGCCGTCTTGAATATATCGATCTGAACGGATGTCAATTCAGCGCCCGACATACGCATATCAAACACCTCTGCCGCGTCTCCCTCCGCAAAGGGGATATATTCCATTGCGTGGTCGGAAAGACGGCAGCCGTATTCATTGAAGAAGGCGATCCTTGCGCGTATCCACGCCTCAAGCTCTGCATAGCTTGTAACACCTATTGCCTTTATGTAGGGAATAAAGGTTTCCTTTCCGATCTCGACCGCTTTGTCGGGGCGGAAGGTGGGGAGGACCTTTACCTTGAAATCCTTAAGCTGCTTGTGGTATTCAAGCGTATCCGCGGGATCGTCGGTCGAGCATATTACCTCTACGTTTGAGCGAAGAATGAGAGCTTGCGCTCTGTACTCCTCGGTGGCAAGCTTCTGATTACAGATGTTCCATATTTCTTCGCAGGTCTCTTCCGAAAGAGTAACGTCAATATCAAAATATCTCTTAAACTCAAGGTGAGTCCAATGATAAAGAGGGTTGCCGATAAGAAGAGGCATAGTTCTTGCAAAAGCCTTGAACTTTTCGTAATCGTCGGCATTTCCCGTTATAAGCTCCTCGGGAATACCGTTGGTGCGCAGCTGTCTCCACTTGTAGTGATCTCCGCCGAGGAAAAGGTCAAATGCGTTGCGGAACTGATAATTTTCCGCGATCTGAGCAGGGGAGAGGTGGCAGTGGTAGTCAATAATGGGAAGATCCTTTACATAACCGTAAAGCTTTCTTGCCGTTTTTGTTTTTAACATAAAGTTGTCGTTTATTATAGTTTTCATTCGTGCTCTCCGTTTCTTAAATATCGTTATCAATATTATAAATCATATTTTTTTGTATGTCATTAAAAAAATTGACTATTTTGCGGAAATATCTTGAAAAAATTGATATTATATGCTATCATATGCAAAAGAGGTGATGTATATGGAGCTGTCATCGTTCTACACGGACAGAGTTTTTTATTTTGAAAGCGTCGAAAACACGGGTGAGTCAAAAATAAGTATTCATTATCACGATATGGTTGAGATATACTATCTTACCTACGGAATTTGCGATTTTCTGATAGGCGATAAAATATATAAAATAAGACAGGGTGATGTTGTCTTTATCCCAAAGGGAGTTTTTCATAAGACGAATTATCTGAGCGCAAGGCATTCCCGTATGCTTATAAACTGCGCCGAGGAGATATTGCCCAAAGCGGCGTATGACGTTATATCCCGAGGGACGTACGTGTTCAGAAGCGTGTCACAAAGGGGAGAGATCGATTCGATATTCAAGCAGATAAAGAAGGAATACTACGGGCAGGATAAGCTCTCGGATGACGCGCTGATAGCAAGCTTGTCGTATTTGTTGGTAAGAGTCCTGCGAACGTGCAGCTCTCAGGCGGTGAGTGAGCATCGTATGTCCTGCTCGGAGAGAGCCGTTGAGTTCATAAAGAACAACTATACAAATAAAATTTCACTGTCCGATGCGGCAGAATACTGCGGCGTGAGCAACGAGCATCTGTCAAGAATTTTCAAAAAACAGATCGGAAGGGGATTTAACGAATATTTGTGTTCGTTCAGACTGAAACGGGCGGAAGAGATGCTTGTAAATCAAACGGGATTTTCCATATCGGATATAGCGTTCCGTTGCGGCTTTAACGACAGCAATTATTTTTCAAGCTCGTATAAGAAATTTTACGGCATATCTCCGTCGGAAAGAAGAAAAAAACTTTGATTCGGGTATAATGTTTTCCGTTTGCTTGTTTAATAAATATTTTAAAAAATGCAAAAAAAGTTATTGAATTGTTGACGGAAGTATGATATAATTATGTATGATTATTTTGTTTGTTTAAAGCGGAGGTGTTTTCGTGGGAACTGCGGATAAGGTGGTTAACGTTGTAAAAGAATTTTTCATTAAGTTTCTTATTGAACCCGTAACACACATACAGGTCAAGGACATTGTGGATATACTTATGCTTGCGCTTATACTGTTTTTTGTGTATAGGCTTATAAAGGACAGCAGAGCGTGGAAGCTTTTGGTGGGACTCGGCGTTATTTTATTGGTGACGATGATAGCCCGCAACTTTGATATGAACGGAGTTAATTTTATCTTTGGCAACTTCCAGCAGCTTGGTATTCTTGTAATACTCGTTATTTTTCAGCCCGAGCTTCGTATGGCGCTTGAAAAGGTCGGAGATACGCCTATATCGGGTGTGAAAAGTATAGCGATGGAGTCAAAGGACCTTGCGGCTCACAGCGCGGAGATAGACGCTATATGTACCGCTGTTAACGATATGGCAAGAGATAAGGTCGGAGCATTGATAGTTATTGAGCGCTCATCAAGTCTTAGTGACTTTATAAAATCGGGAGTTTCCGTTGACGCTGCTATATCTCCTCACCTGATAAGAAATCTGTTTTTCAACAAGGCACCCCTTCACGACGGAGCTGTGATAATAAGAAACAGCAGAATATGCGCGGCGGGATGCTTCTTGCCGCTCTCCACAAAGGAAGATATAAACAAGGATCTCGGAACGAGACACAGAGCCGCTATAGGACTTACTGAGGTAAGCGATGCGCTCGTAATAGTAGTTTCGGAGGAGACGGGAAATATTTCCGTTTCTATGGACGGAAACCTTGAGAGGAATTTCGGCTATTCCACTCTCAAGCAGGTGCTCAATACCCACGTTTATCCGCAGGCATCAGTCGAGGCGAGAGCTAAGGATAAGGAAGTCGGTTCTCAAAACGATAGCGAGAAATAGGTCGAGGTTAGTTAATATGCAAAAAAAGCAACAAGATTTTGAAAAGCACGATGACGGTACGTACGTTGTTAAAAAGTCCAAGAAGGCGGGAATACTCGCGTTCGTTCTGTGTTTGCTTATAGCGTTCGTTATTTGGGCGTATGCGACGGCGACCGAGGACACGGGCAGCAGTTCTGCCGTTAAAAACACGACGGAGACCGTCGCACAATGACGGTAAAGGATATTGGCGGTTGCGCAAGATTTTCGGTAGGGGGCATATCGCTTTCTCCCGATACGCCTCCTTGCGAGGCTTGTAATACCGTTGCTATGGAGCTGAAGCGTGCAGGGATAAACCCTGCACGACTTCGTTTTGATATTTGTAAGAGATCTGTCGATGCAAGAAAAAAGAAGGACGTCAGACTGGTATATTCGGTCGCCGTTAGCTGTAAGGAAGAGGGCGACGTCATACCCGCCCGTGTTCTTTCCTCGCTGAAAAGGCAGGTCACAGTTATAAACGATGCCGTACCCACTCCCCAAAAGGGACAAGAGACGGCAAAATATCCTCCGCTTGTCGTAGGTATGGGACCTGCGGGACTTTTCTGCGCGCTTATGCTTGCGGAAAACGGATACCGTCCCATTATCATAGACAGAGGAGACGGGATCGTTGAAAGATGTAAAAGGACGGACGTATTCTTCGAGAACGGTACGCTTGATCCCGAATCAAATATACAGTTTGGCGCGGGCGGCGCGGGAACGTTCTCGGACGGAAAGCTTGTCACGCGAGTTAATGACGAGAGACTGAATTACGTGCTTCGCCGCTTTTGCGATTTCGGCGCACCCGAGGATATTCTCATAAACGCAAAGCCACACGTTGGAACGGATCTTCTCGTGGGGATCGTCAGCGCTATGCTTGAGAAAATAAAGGAGCTTGGCGGAACGGTGCTGTACCGTACGCGGCTTGACGGAATAGAGGAGCTGACGGGCGGCAACCTGAGAATAAAGACC
>JAZOON010000058.1:0-1696 GCA_045655045.1 Eubacteriales bacterium
CTATCGCAAGCGGAAACGACGTGCTCACCTTAAAGGACGTGGGCTTTGGATATTACGGCGCGCCGAGGCTTATCGACCGTCTTTCAATAACTGTCAAGCGCGGCGACCGACTGTTTATCGTAGGACCTAACGGCTGCGGAAAATCAACCCTCATAAAGCTTCTCGTCGGCAGACTTTCACCGACGGAGGGGTATATACAGACGGGATATAACGTAAACGTCGGATATTACGATCAGGAAAACCAAAGCCTCTCCCCGCATAACACTGTTCTCGAGGAGCTGTGGAGCGCGTATCCGCTTCTCAACGAGCTAGATATACGAAGCACGCTCGCGCGCTTTAAATTCGTGGGCGACGACGTTTATAAATCGGTATCGGACTTAAGCGGCGGAGAAAGAGCGAGACTTACGCTTTCAAAGCTTATTTTGTCCGATGTAAACCTCTTAGTGCTCGACGAGCCGACCAACCACCTTGACGTAGGCTCGCGCGAAGCGCTTGAGACGGCAATCTCTGAATTTGACGGCACAGTCATAGCAGTATCTCACGACCGTTATTTTCTCGGTAAGCTCGCCACGAGACTGCTCGACCTTACGGGCTGTCCGACGGCGGCCGCCGCGGATATGACGGTACACAAGTCGGGCGAGGGCTACGAGGAGCTGCTACGCGACAGACAGCGCCGTGCGGAGCTTGTCGGCGGTATGACTTCCAACCAAAAGGAAAATACCGCCCCCACGTCTCAAAAGGAGCAATATCTGCAAAACAAAAAGCTGCAAGCCGACGCGCGAAAGCAGAAGGCGCGTGTCGAGCGACTTGGCGCAGAAGCGGAGAAAATCGAGCGCGAGCTTGACGAAATAGGCGAAAAAATGGGCGGCGAGGCGGCTTACGATTACGTGCTTCTCGCCGAGCTTGACCAAAGAAAAACAGCTCTTGAAGAGCGATTACTTGAAATTTACGAGGAGATAGGCGTATGAAAATAGGAATTATAGGAGCTATGGGCGTTGAGGTCGAGGCGCTGAAGCTGAAGCTTGGCGGCTTTGAGAAAACAAATATAAGCGGAGTGGACTTTTTTTGCGGTGAGCTTTGCGGCAAAAGCGTGGTAGTGGCAAAATGCGGCATCGGAAAGGTGTTCGCGGCTATCTGCGCGCAAACTATGATACTCCAATTCGGCGTAACTCATATAATAAACACGGGCGTGGCGGGCACGCTTACGGACAGGCTCGGGCTTCTTGACGTTGCTATCGCCGACGGAGTAGTCCAGCACGATATGGACACCTCGCCCATAGGCGACCCCGTGGGACTTATTTCGGGAATTAATAAAATAGTTCTGCCAACCTCAAAGGAAATGGCGGAGCTTGCCGTCGCCGCCGCAAGGGAGAACGGGAAAAATACGCTTTGCGGTATAGTGGCTTCGGGCGACCAATTTATAAGCAGCGCGGAAAGAAAAAGCTATATTTCCGATACCTTCGGCGCGGTCTGCTGTGAAATGGAAGGCGCGGCTATCGGTCACGTCTGCTACGTAAACGGCGTGGAATGTCTTATCGTCCGCTCTATCTCCGACAGCGCGGACGGCTCGGCGCATATGGATTACCCGCAAATGGTCACGCTTGCCGCAAAGGGCTCGCAAGCCATAATCGAGGGTGTACTTCAAAGACTGTAATTTTTAAAAATTTCATCTCATAAAAACCGTAGCTACTCATTC
>JAZOON010000059.1:0-3141 GCA_045655045.1 Eubacteriales bacterium
GTATTTTCCGCGCGCAAAGCACGAGACTATGACGTTGCCCGGCGGTAGCGTGATCGAGAGAATGAGCGTTAAGAATGCGGCGGCAAGAGGATATTATACGGCTGAGAGATTGCAGCGTATGCACTATGAAACTGTGGAGGAGCCCGTTGCGTATACGTATAAGGCGGACAAGTCCGTTCTTTATTTCTACGATAAGAGAACGGCGAAAAGACTTCCGCTTATGTGCGTGGAGTGCGGTAAGGATATCCGTTACAGAAAAAAGCTTTGCGTTGCGTGCTATGAGAAGGACCTCGCCGTGCGTCGCGCGGAGGGTAACGCGTACAGAGCCGCAAGCTACGGTATGGACAGAGCAAAAGTGCTGTTTTTCGATACCGAGCTGACGGGCTTTTACAGTCACGACGAGATACTTTCGATTACGGTAGTTGACGGCTTTGGAAAGCTTATCCTTGATACGCTTGTAAAGCCCGAAAGAACTAAAAGCTGGAAGCGGACCGAGGAGATACATAAGATAACCCCCGATATGGTCAAGGACGCGCCCACGCTTGAGGAGCTGAAGCCGAGACTTCGTGAGATCTTTGACGAGGCGGAGAATATTATAGCCTACGGTGTGTCTACGGACTACAGCCATATAAAGTGTATATACTCCGACGGGGCGGAGCTTGAGAGCTTTAAGAAAAAGATCCGTTGCTGCGCAAACGAATACGTGAGATATACGCATGAAAATCGCCCTGATCTGCTTCACGCGTCGCTTACCGACGCTATGAGCTGCTTTGAGATAGAGTGGGAGGGAATTGCCCATTCGTCTATTGCTGACACGCTTGGCTGCAGAAAGGTGTGGGAAGCCTTGTTCCCGAATTATTACCGTAACTGACGGAGGAATTATGGACAGATTATTTGGTTTTGACAGCGTAAGCGCGCACGACGATAACGTGGAGCTGCTGTTTACTATTTACGAGCCGACGGAGCTTGCGGTAGTTGAAAGCGTGCTTCGCGATGCTGAAATACCGTATCTTTGCCGCGAGAGAGGCTCGGGCGGAATGATGAAGATAATTGCGGGATTTTCCGTTTTCGGTACTGACGTTTTCGTGCTTAAGGAGCATTTTGAGGTAGCAAAGAGCATTTTTGAGTCGTCCGAATTTGTGTATGACAAGGACGATATGCCGTCGGAGGATGAAAATGATTAAGGAAATATTGCTTTGTAAATACGGCGAAATAGTGCTTAAGGGCGCGAACCGCAAGTATTTTGAGGATATGCTCTGCAAGGAAATGAAAAAAAGAGCTAAGTGCTACGGAAATTTTGACGTTTACAGAGCGCAGAGCACCATATACATTGAGCCAAAGGACGACACGGCGGACGTGGACGGAATGTTTGCGGCGGCTTCCAAGGTGTTTGGAATTGTCGCTATATCGCGCGCGGCTGTCTGCGAAAAGTCTATGGAGGATATTTCGCGCGTCGCGGCGGAGTATATACCGTCATTTCTTGAGGGTAAAAGGACATTTAAGGTAGAGGCTAAGCGCTCGGATAAGTCGTTTGCGCTTGATTCTATGGAGATCTCACGCGAAATAGGCGGAGTTATACTTGAAAGCTATCCGCGCATTAAGGTTGACGTCCATAATCCCGACGTGATAGTTAAGGTGGAGATAAGAGAGTTTGGCGCGTACGTTTCCGCAGGGCAGTTCAAGGGCGCGGGCGGTATGCCCGTCGGCACTAACGGACGAGGACTTCTTCTGCTTTCGGGCGGTATAGATTCTCCCGTAGCGGGATATATGATAGCCAAGAGAGGCGTTCGTATCGACGCTGTTCACTTTGAGTCCTTTCCGTATACGAGCGAGAGGGCGAGAGAAAAGGTGCTTGATCTTGCGAAGATAGTTTCCGAATACGCGGGAGATATTTACGTGCATATCGTTTCGCTTACGCATATTCAGGAAGAGCTTGTCAAGAGCTGCGAGGAGGATTACTTCACGCTCCTGCTTCGCAGATATATGATGACTATAGCAGATAAGGTGGCAAAAGCCAAGGGCTGTTCCGCGCTTATAACGGGAGAAAGCCTCGGTCAGGTCGCGTCGCAGACTATGCAGGCGATCGGCGTTACCGACGTGTGCGCTACACTTCCCGTTTTCCGTCCGTGTATCGGTATGGATAAGGAAGAGATCGTTCAGATATCAAGAAGGATCGGCGCATTTGAAACGTCTATACAGCCTTACGAGGATTGCTGTACCGTGTTCACCCCCAAGCATCCGAGAACCAAGCCCGAGCTTGAAAAGGTTCTCGCGCAAGAAAGAAAGCTGCCCTTCGACGACCTCGTCGAAGAAGCTATCGCATCGCTGTATACAGTTCATATACAGCCCGAATATTAATAACAAAAAGGAGCTGGAAAACCAGCTCCTTTTTTGGACGCGGGGATGCGGGGACGCGGTTTGTCAGAACTTTCTTTCGAGAAAGTTCCGACACCTCAAAGAACTTATGGACAAGGGAAAGGATAAGAAATATAGGAGATTTTTCTGCCCAAAATTTTTTTGGCGCTACCTTTTTTTCAAAAAAGGTAGCAAAACCGCGTCCCCTCAAATAAATAATCAATATTTTAAAAAGTCTGCTCACCTATAGCTATCATATCGGAAATAACCTTTTCGGGGTTTTCCGCCTTGAAGATAGCCGAGCCTGCTACGATGACGTTAGCGCCTGCCGACGTAGAAAGATGCACGTTTTCGGGGGTGATACCGCCGTCCACCTGAATATCTATGTCTATACCGTTTTCCTTGGCGTATGCGCGTATAGCACGTACCTTATCGAGCATATCGGGCATCATCTTCTGACCGCCAAATCCCGGCTCAACGGTCATAACCAGGAGCATATCAAGGTCGGGGAGAAGGTGGAATATCTCTTTTGCGGGTGTCTTTGGCTTGATAGCAAGACCTGCCTTTGCTTCCTTGGATCTTATGTATTTGATGACTTCTTCGGGATGCTCACAGCTTTCGTAATGTATTGTGATGATGTCAGCACCTGCCTTGAGAAAATCATCAACGTATCTCTGAGGCTCTGTTATCATAAGGTGAACGTCAAAGATAATGGAGGTGTTCTTTCTGATGGAGGCAATGACGGGAGCGCCAAAGCTCATATTGGGAACAAATATTCCGTCCATA
>JAZOON010000060.1:0-2198 GCA_045655045.1 Eubacteriales bacterium
AAGCGGTGAAAAGTGCTTTGACGATTTTCTTGAAAATACGCAGAACAGTGCGCCGACGGTAAGAGCGAGAATAAGAAACAATATTCCAAGAAAGCTTGACTTACCGCCCGTTGTAGACGTGCAAACAGCAATATATGCCGCTCCCGCCATTCCCAAGGTCAAAAACACGCCCTGCCAAAAGCTTGGATACTGTCGAAAGAAGATAAACTCTCCAACGCAGTAAAAGACAGGCGCAAGAGATAGCAGAACTGCCGTTGTTACTCCATTCGTCATGGATATTCCGAGCGTCTCAAAAAGCATATACAATACAGGCTCAAAAAGCGCGGTAAGAATAAGATTTTTAATATGAGGCGTTCTGTCGTTCTTTACGAAAACATCCTTTATCTTAAGATCGATTTTGAGTATCCTCAGATTTTTCAGTATCAGGAAAACCACGAAGCTGAGCAAAAATCTGAGAGAAAGCAGGTCAAGCACGTCCATATTCTCGGACAAAGCACCCGTAAAAAAAGGAGTTGCGCCGTAAATAATACATTTTCCGACTGCGCTAAGGTAAGCTAAAATATTCATTTTATTCTCCTTGGCTTACCACTTGCAGGTAACCGTGCCATCCTTTTCCACGATCATACTCACTCCGCAAGGCGCGCTCATTGCCGCAAGGCGTTCAACAAGCTCATAGTCTCTTGCCTTACGGGGAAGTCCCTCGTCGCTTTTCGTGCAATTCGTGCGCATAAGCTCCACGGGCATAAGTCGCAATGAAGTCAGCTTTGTGTCCTTAGTCTCCCAATAAGGAATAACTGTCTCCATCATCTTTCTGTCTGCCATAAGACCGACGGTGAAATTCTGAGAGCGTTTTTTCAAAAGATCATGTACCGTATCGTTAGCGCCAAGTCCATTCTTCTCAAAGAAATCTGCGGGCGCGAATTCAATACTGTAAAGCTGAAGTATGAAGTCACCGAGCGAATAGAAGATAGGCTTATCGTTATAAACCTCTATAGGCTGCAAAAGGTGCGGACCGTGTCCTACTATCGCGTCAGCACCCATATCTACACATCTGCGGCATATCTCCTTTAAGAAGTGAGGAATATCCTCCTTGGTCTGTCCGTCTATATCGTGGGCGTGAACGGATACCATTATATAGTCCGATTGGAGCTTTGCCTCATAGATCGCAGTGCCAATTCTCTGCATATCCTCCTCGTTTGGAATAAAGCTTCTCTTGGTCTTCTCCCCGAGTATGAATTTCAGCTTGCCAAGCTCTGCCTCGGTGTCTGCCAATGGCGGATAATAGCCCTCCCTACGGAATATATCTCGGTCGATGTTGATGCCGAGTCTGTCACCAAGTCCGCGAAGAAAAGCCAGCTCCTCGCGAGTGACCTCAAGCTGTTCAGTCATTCTGATACCGTTGATTCCCGGGCGACCGGGAACTCTCTCGCTCTGTCTGCCCGCCATACAACAGGGTTCAAAGCTTGTATTGACCGAAATAAGAGCAACTCTGCCGTTTGCCGTCTCCAGATAACGGGGTGAGGAAGCCGCGGCAAGATTTCTGCCGACGCCCGCGTGAACGAAATCGCTCTTCTCTACGTAATCAAGCGTCTTCATCATTCCGTCAAAACCGAAATCAAGTATGTGGTTGTTGTTAAAGGTCATCATATTAAAGCCAAGACGTCTCATATCGATAAGCGCCTCGGGATTTGTGCGTATGTAAGTGCCCCCACTGAACTGGTTGCCGTAGCACTCGCCCTCGTAGTTCAGCGTTGTTTCAAGATTGAAAAATCTTGCGTCGCCTTGGTTTATAAAGGGAGTAAGCTCGGAAAACCGATATATCCCTCCTGTATTCTGCGTTGTATTATGGCGTCTCCCGCCGCAGTAAATTTCATCATAATATTTTTTCCTTTTTTATCCTTCTACAAGAGAATGAATTACCCGAATAAAGATATTAAGTCCGTCTGCAATACAAGACTTGTCAAGCCATTCCTCACGGGTGTGCGTACCGCCGTTACGGAACACTCCCATATCTACAGCCGCAATTCCGAGCGACATTGGAACGTTTGCATCGGTAGACGCGCAGGTAAGCTTTATTTTCTGCCCCGTTACCTCGGCTACCGCACGGCGGTATATCTCCACCAAGCGTTCCTCGGTCGCAAAATCTACGTCGCCCTTGCAGGGGCGGTCGCCAACTAACGTAACGTTTAATTGAACGT
>JAZOON010000061.1:0-3069 GCA_045655045.1 Eubacteriales bacterium
GCAAAGCTCGGTGCTGCTACGCAGTTCGACTTCGCCAATATCCTTTATATTTTTCCGTCAAGAAGTTTTTTGGCGCTACCTTTTTTTCAAAAAAGGTAGCAAAACCGCAACCCCGCATCCCCGCGTCTCCGCGTCCCCGCATCCCTGCGTTCGCTTAATCAAACACCCGAATAAGCGGAGAAGCCGCCGTCAACGGGAACTACGACGCCCGTAACGAAGCCTGACGCTGAGCTGTCGCACAGCCACATAAGCGTGCCGAGAAGCTCTTCGGGCTTACCGAAGCGTCCCATAGGAGTAGCCGCGAGTATTTTGCCCGTTCTTGGAGTGGGAGTGCCGTCCTCATTGAAGAGAAGGGCTGCGTTCTGCTTGGTTGAAAAGAATCCCGGAGCTATAGCGTTTACCCTTATTCCCGCCTTAGCGAAGTGTACCGCCAACCACTGAGTGAAGTTGGATATACCTGCCTTCGCCGCACTGTATGCGGGGATCTTGGTAAGGGGAGTAAACGCGTTCATTGAGGAAATATTTATAATAGTTCCGTCATTGTTAAGCATATCGGGAGCAAAGACCTGAGTGGGAAGCAAGGTTCCCATGATGTTGAGTCCGAATACGAAATCAAAGTCCGCCTTATCGAGATTGAAGAAGGTCTTGAATTCGTTCGTAAGCTCATCGCCCTGCTCATAGTATTCGTGCGCAGTGGTGCAACGGGGACTGTTTCCGCCTGCTCCGTTTATAAGAAGATCACATTTTCCCAGATCGTTTATTATCTGAGAATGTACCTCCTCAAGCATAGCCTTGTCAAGCACGTTTGCTTTATATCCCTTGGCAATACCTCCGTCAGCAACTATTTTGTCAGCCGCTTCCTTTGCAGCCTCTTCGTTAAGGTCAAGAAGAGCGACCTTAGCTCCTGCTGCGGCAAGTGCCTCGGCAAAAGCGGAGCAAAGAACTCCCCCAGCGCCCGTAACAACGGCTACTTTACCGTTAAGTATCTTTTCTGCCATTTTTATATACCTCGTTATTAGTTATTTGGATTTTTCAATTCCTTCAAAAAGACCGACGATATAGGTAGCACCGAGTGCTCTGTCGAACAGACCGTATCCGTATCTGCCCGTCTCTCCCCATATCATTCTGCCGTGGTCGGGACGGACGTAGCCGTCAAAGCCGTTATCCACGAGAGCCTTTGCGATGCCGTACATATCTATCGAGCCGCAGTCGGTGGGGTGTCCAACCTCGCAGAACTGACGCTCGCCCGTGCGCTTGATGTTGCGCAGATGCAAGAAATGTATGCGATCGGCGTACTTCGCCGCCATTTTTACAAGGTCGTTGTCACCCGATGCGCCGAGTGAGCCTGTGCAGAAGGTAAGACCGTTCGCCTTGCTGTCAACTATTGACAAAAATCTGTCGTAGTTTGCCTCGCACGTCATAATGCGGGGAAGACCGAATATACCCCATGGCGGATCATCGGGGTGTATTGCCATATTGACGCCTGCCTCCTCGGCAACGGGAATTACCGCCTTCAAGAAAACCTCAAGATTTGCCCAGAGCTTCTCTTCGTCAACGCTCTTGTATATTTCAAGGAGCTTATTAAGTCCTTCCTTGGTGTAGCTTTCGTCCCAACCGGGGAGAGAAAGGTCGCCCGCCGCGGGATTCATCGTCATAAGAGTTGCCTCGTCATACGCAAGTGAATTGGAGCCGTCTGCGTTCTGATGCTCAAGCTCGCTGCGCAGCCAGTCGAACACGGGCATAAAGTTATAGCAAATGCACTTTACCCCCGCCTTACCGAGTCTGCGGACGTTCTCACAGTAGTTCTCGATAAGAGCCGCTGCGTTTTCTCCGCCGTACTTTATTTCTTCGGGAACGGGAACGCTTTCGACGACCTCAAATTCAAGACCTGCCTTCGCTGCCTTTTGCTTGATAGCCTCAATACTTTCCTCGCTCCAGACTCCGCCGGGCTTTACGTCGTAAACCGCGGAAACGATACCGCTCATCTGAGGTATCTGTCCGATCTGCTCGAGCGTAACGGGATCGTCGTCGCCGTACCATCTGAAAGTTAATTTCATAGTTATCTCCTTTTTAGTGTTTTTATAATCTTATTATACACTATTTGCAATTACAATGGAATTGCAAATTTAATCAAAATATATTGCATTTTTAAGCATATTGTGTTATTATAATAATGTAGCACGTTAATTTTTACAAAAAGACGGGGGATTTTATGTCTATACAGTATAGAGGAAGGGGAATTTCTCTTGATTATACCAAGAAAAGCGACCCGCTTGCAGACGATTTTGAGCTTCACGTTCACAGGCAGTACGAGGTGCTTTGCTTCGTGTCGGGAAACGTGAGTTATCTCGTCGAAGGTCGTGAATACGAGCTTCATTCAGGGTGCATTATGATAATGCGTCCCGCAGAGCTTCACAAGCTCGTAGTAAAGGGCAAGGGAGAGTACGAAAGATTCGTTTTTCATTTTGACGGGGAGATCGTTGGAAAAATGGGAATGACCGACAGTATGCTCAGTGCCTTCAATAACCGTGAGCTTGGTGAGAAGAACAGATATCTTGCGGGTGAGCTTGGGGGATTTGATACCGTTGGATTTTTCAAGCAGTTGTTTGAAGAATGCTCCGCCGATGATCCCGAGCAGACGATACTCGCAAATCTCGGCTGTCTTTTGTGCGCCATACGTTACGCGTTTTTGAAAAATGACAGCGCGGACACCTTGCCCTCTGACGGATTCGGGCGTGAGCTTATAGCGTACGTTAACGAAAACCTTACCGAGCCTATCTCGCTGCGCTCGGTATCGGAGCACACCCATATGAGTCCTTCTCAGGTGAACAGGATATTTAAATCGCTGACGGGTACGTCCGTGTACGACTACGTTTTGTCCAAACGCCTGATAATGGCAAGAGAGCTTATTGCTAAGGGAGAAGGAGCGGTGAGCGCAAGTCAGAAGTGCGGCTTTGGGGATTACTCGTCATTCTACCGTCTTTATAAAAAGCGTATCGGTCGCGCTCCGACGGAGAACAAGAGAAGAGAGTGATTTTGAAACCGCGGGGACGCGGGGGATGCGGTTTT
>JAZOON010000062.1:0-2542 GCA_045655045.1 Eubacteriales bacterium
TTTTTCTGAACAAAACGTGTCGGTTCTGCAGATGTGCGGGATGCTCGTACGCGGGCTTCGGGGCGTGCTCCTTTCGGAATATATCAATAATTTCAACGTCCGAAAAATCGGGATGACAGATAAATTTTGCGTTCATAAGAACCTCCATTCTGCTGTGCTCGGACAGCTACACTAAATTTAAGTGAAATATGGTGCGCACTGATGCGCGACGATTAAACCTTTTTGCCACTGTATTTTTCAGCTAAAAAATCTATTTTCAATTTCAGCGCATATGTAGTGATAGACGGGAAGCGTAAGCTCCTGCACAAGATACGTATCCGTTTCGGGAAGCTTTATGGCAACGTCCGAAAGCTCCGCGATACGTCCTCCGCCTTGACCTGTTATTGAGATCACAGACAATCCCATAGCTTTTGCCGCCGTTGCCGCCAAAACACAGTTTCTGCTGTTTCCCGAAGTGGTAAGAGCCAAAAGCACATCGCCTTTATTTCCAAGCACGCCAAGCTGTTGAGCGAATACCGCGTCTGACACGCGATCGTTTGCAAAGGCTGTTGAAAGGGAGTTATGCTCGCAAAGCGAGATTGCGGGAAGCCCTGCTTCAAGGGTCTGCGCAAGATATGCTCCGTCTTTTCCGAGATTTTCAAGATTTTCTTTGAATGTGGGCGCGATGGGACGCTTCATTTTGAAAGATTTCATCAGCTCTCCCACTATATGATCGCAGTCCGCCGCGCTTCCGCCGTTTCCGCACAGAAGCAATTTTCTTCCGTTTTTAAACGTTTCCGTAAGCAACTCAAGCGCAGAGTTTAGCTCTTTCGCAACCGATGCAAGTGACGGATATCTGCTTAAAAGCTTTTCCATATATGATTTTCCTCTATCAAATTTAGTATTAATAATTTCCCTCGGAAATAGACAACGCCGCGTAGTCACCCACGTTTTCACCAAGTCCGGCTTTTAAGACCTTACACGGAGTAAGCGCCTCTTTTTCCAACACTTTAAGCAGACTTTCCGAAAGCAGATGGTCTGCGCGCATATAGATGCCGCCCAAAATCACGGCTTGCGGGTTAAGTATATCGCATAGTATAGCTATAGTTCGACCTAAGTTTTCTCCGCATCGGCGGAATATTCCGATGCATAGCTCGTCGCCTGCGTCTGCAAGAGCGGCGATAAGCTTTGCGTTGACGTTATCGGGATCCCCATTTGCCATTTTGTAAAGAGCGCTACTCTCTCCCGCTTCAAGCATTGCCTTTATGCCAAGTTGTTTTATGCCGCCGCCCGAGCAAAATCCCTCGCACGAGCCTCGTTTACCGTAACCTATGGGACCGTCCGCTTCCAAACGAACGTGTCCTACCTCGCCTGCGTTATCATTTGCGCCGCAAAAGAGTTTGCCGTCAAGTATAAGTCCTGCGCCAAGTCCAGTACCGAAAGTAAGGAATACTACGCTGTCAAGTCCTTTTCCCGCGCCCCATTTCCACTCAGCCACAGCACTGGCATTCGCGTCGTTCTGCAAACGAGTCTCGATCCCCGTCTTTTCTTCAAAATACGAACAAATATGTATTTCATCCCAACCGGGAAGATTGGGTGGCGAAAGCACCACTCCTTTTTTTGAGTCGAGAGGTCCTCCGCAGCTCACCCCAATACCGCCTATATCGGAATACCCAAGTCCTTTTTGAGATAAAATCCTATCGAGTTCCTTTAGAAAACGCTCAAGTGTACCCTGTGGGTCACGGATAGGCGTTGGAAATTGACATTTGTCCAGTATCGTAGGACGCTCGCCTTTTTTAGTTTCGGCAAGTGTTACGGCGCATTTCGTTCCGCCCACGTCAAGTCCTATTATATAACCCATAATGCTTAAAATCCCTCAAACTGATCGTATCCGCAGTTTTTGATATATCCCATATATTCTGCGTAATCAATATCATTTATGTTGGTCATATAGTGGTTTGAATAATTCACTCCGTCAACTGTCCATTCGATCAGATAGAAATGCTTTTCATCTTTCTCGATCTTGATACTGCAAAGCGGAGATGAAGCGTCTGCCTCGGCAAATCCTCTTCCCTCAATCACGCTCTTTCCTTCGGTGAGATCCGTGACTTTGTAAGCGAATTCAGCATTGCGGGTAAGGTCGTTTACTGCGTAAAGCGTCAAAATATCGTTTTCCGGCTCGTCGAATATCAACGCAAGCGGCTCCTGTGAGCGCTTTATGTAGTGATACGCCAGCTTTTTGCAATAGTAGTAATCCACAACTGCATCGGAGATCTGCGGACAGCCGTCGATGAGATTCCACCAAATAATGCCCGTTCTTCTCCATTTTGACACACGGAAACGCTCGATAAAATATTTTTTCGCCTCCGCCTGCGATATCTGACTTGCTTTTGCAAAATCTTCAAGATTGCAAGGGACGGTGCTTCCGAAAAGCGTAGTCACTTGATCAGCCATAAGGCGAATTCTGTAAAGATACGGACCCGTATCCGTTTCGGGAGAGGATGCGTGGGCAAGCCACATTTCATTATCTATTCCGTTCCAATCCGAGTTATTTTGAGCGGTG
>JAZOON010000063.1:0-15626 GCA_045655045.1 Eubacteriales bacterium
AAGGTCAACGTAGGATGTAAGACACTCACGATGTCGGAGCTTGCTCGTATATGCGGCGGTATTCTGACGTTCGTTGGCGGAGAATTTAACAGAGATATACCGTTTAGCCACGTTTGCACCGACTCGCGTGAAACGGCTGACGGAACGCTTTTCGTCGCGCTTGGCGGCGAGAGAGTTGACGGACACGATTATATAGGCGCGGCAATATCGTCGGGAAGCGGTTGCGTTCTTTGTGAGCGTCTGCCCGAAACCAAAATAGATAAAAAGTACGTTGCCGTAGTCGTTGAGGACTCAATAAAGGCAGTGGGTGAGCTTGCAAAGGCTTACGACCGCCGAATCAATCACCGTAAGGTCGCCATAACGGGTAGCGTTGGCAAGACTACAACGAAGGAGTTCGTCGCAAGCGTGCTTGCCGAGGGCTATAAGGTTCATAAGACTGAGGGCAATTACAACAGCAATATAGGTATGCCCCTCTCGATGCTCTCAATGAGCAACGATACCGAGGTATCGGTGCTTGAAATGGGAATGAGCGACTTCGGAGAGATAGAGTATCTTTCACGGATAGCCGAGCCTGATATAGCTATCGTTACGAATATCGGATCTTCACATATGGGACATCTTGGCTCTCGCGAAAATATAGGACGCGCGAAGCTTGAGATAGTAAAGGGACTCAAAAAGGGCGGAACGCTTTTACTTAACGGTGACGACGATATACTTCGCGCGTACAGAAATCCCGATTTCAATCCCATATACGTAGGCTTTGGGGAAAACTGCGATTTCAGAGCGGTGAACGTAAGATATACGGTATTCTCCACCGTTTTCGATATTCAGCGCGGGGACAGAATTATCAGTGACGTTTGCATACCTGCCATAGGCAAGCATAACGTACAGGCGGCGCTCTTTGCGTATGCCGTAGGCGTGAGAATGAATCTTGACGACGATATCATACTTCGAGGTCTTAAGAATTTCAAGCCCGTGGGTATGAGACAAAACATTTACGACATCGGTAGACTGACGGTCATCGAGGACTGCTATAACGCAAGCCCCGAGTCAATGCGCGCGGCTATCGGAGTCCTCGGAAGCGTTGTTAAAAACAAGGGTACGGGAAGCATGTGCGCGGTACTTGGCGATATGTATGAGCTTGGTGCTTCCTCGGAAAAGTTCCACGAGCAGGTGGGACTTGACTTTGCCGCGGCGGGCGGTGATAAGCTGTTCACGTTCGGTCAGAGCGCGGATCACATAGCTCTCGGCGCAACGCTTGGCGGTGTGGATACCGAGCGTATATTCCGCAACGGTGACGTGCGCGATCCCGCACTTACGGGTGAGATGCTGCTTCACGCGCTAAAGGCGGGAGATACCTTGCTCGTAAAGGCGAGCCGAGGCGCTCAGGCGGAGAGAATAATAAAGTACCTTAAGGATAATCAGGAAAGACTCTGTCTTTGAGGAGTGAAAAATGCTTGTAACACAATTTCTTGCAGTGGCAGTATCGTCGTTTGTGATAACGGCGATACTTTGCCATTTTATAATTCCTTTGCTATCAGCAAAGCATATAGGTCAGTCGATAAGAGCAGAAGGACCGAAGAGCCATCTTGGAAAGGCGGGAACGCCTACTATGGGCGGTATCTGCTTTATTATGGGTATGCTCGCAGCGCTTCTCGGCGTTACCGTATATTATGCTATAAAGCATCAGTCGGAGGAGCTTATCCCTATGTCGCTGACGGTCTGTCTTGCTCTTTTTAACGGACTTATCGGACTTTACGATGATTACAAAAAGCTTCAGCACAAGAAAAACGAGGGGCTTAAGGCAGGACATAAATTTGCGCTTCAATGCGTAGCGGCGGCTCTGTACCTTGGTATAATGACCGTCTCGGGACACATTGATACGGCTCTGCACATTCCCTTTACCGACAAAACCTTAGAGCTTGGTCTTGGATATTACGTTGGAGCTATGTTCTTTATCGTCGGAATAGTAAACAGTGTAAATCTTACGGACGGCATTGACGGTCTTGCAACGTCAGTTACCTTGGTTGTCACGGTATTTATAGCCTTTGTCGGTATGAATTATCTTGATGCTTCAATGACATTAACCGCGGCGGCTCTTATCGGAAGTCTGCTTGCCTTTCTCAGAAAGAACTGTCACGTCGCTGAGGTGTTTATGGGCGACACGGGCTCGCTGTTTCTCGGCGGTACTGTGGCGGGAGCTGCGTTTATGCTCAACGACGTGCTTTGTATGGCTATAGCCTGCGGGGTATTTTTGATAGAGGCGATAAGCGTTATTATTCAGGTAAGCGTATTCAAGACGACGAATAAGAGAGTATTTCTTATGACTCCGATACATCATCACTTCGAGCATCTCAAAAAGCCTTGGAGTGAGAACAGAATAGTGCTTGTGTTCAGTATGGCGAGTCTTTTGTTCTGCGTGCTTGCTTGGTTCGGACTTTGATTTAATATTTTAATTTTTGCGGAGGTGTAAGGTATGAAGAAAACGGATGAAAAAAACAATTCCAATCTGCCCGATAACCCCCGCAAAGCTTTTCCTCTCGCACCCTCGCAGATAAAAAAGACAGTAAGAGGGGCTCTTGCAAGACGGGAGGAAAACCTTGCTTATAATGACGTTGTATTCAAAGAGCCGATAACGCCCGAGCCCGAGGAGGCGCCGAAGCCCTTGGTCAAGGGAAACGTTGATATGTGGTTTCTTCTGTGGTCGATGATACTCGTATGCTTTGGCGCGATAATGTCCTACAGCGCAAGCGCGGTATACGCGGAGCAGAAGTTCGACAACTCGGCGTATTTCGTAATAAGATACATACTTTTTGCCGTGGTAGCTATTGTCGTGACCGTTCCGTTCGTCATTAAGGCAAGACCTTGGTTCTGGCGCGTATTCGGCGCGGGAGCTTACGCCGCGTCAATAGTTCTCCTGCTGCTCGTTCTCGTCGTGGGAGTTGCGGAGGGCGAAGCGCAGAGATGGATAGACCTTGGATTTTTTACGCTACAGCCGTCTGAGGTAGCGAAAATGGCTGTGGTCATGGTGCTTGCTCTTTATATGTCAAGGTACGAAAAGGAGATAACCTCAACGCACGCCTTTGGCGGAAGCTTCCGAAAGGGAGTGCTTATGCCGATGATGATAATAGGTCTTATATGCGGTCTTGTCGCGCTTGAGAGACATATCTCGGGACTTATGATAATCGGTATGCTCGGCGTTGCCGTTATGTTTATGGGCGGAACGCGTATAAAGTGGCTTGCTATGTTCGGCGGAATTATAGTGGTTGCGGGCGTGTTCCTCATACTCGTTTCCAGCTACGCGCAGGAGCGTGTTGCTATATGGTGGAACATCGAGGAAGCAGACCCCCTCGGCTCTGCTTGGCAGACGCTTCAGGGACTTTATGCTATCGGTTCGGGCGGATTTTTCGGACTCGGACTTGGCAGCAGCCGACAGAAATTCGGCTACGTATCACAGCCGCAGAACGACTTCATATTTACGATCATTTGCGAGGAGCTTGGATTTATAGGCGCTTTCGTTCTGATATTGCTCTTCGGACTTCTCATTTGGAGAGGTATTAAGATAGGTCAGCGCGCCCCCGATAAATTTTGCGCGCTCACCGTTTGGGGACTTACCTTCAAGATTGCGCTTCAGGTGGTTATGAATATTGCCGTAGTTGCAAATTCCATGCCAAATACGGGAATTTCACTGCCGTTTTTCAGCTCGGGCGGAACGTCGCTTATGCTGCAGATATTCGAAATAGGAATAATTCTTTCCATTTCAAGATATTCAATTTCAAAAAAATAATAAGGGTGAGATATGAGAGTATTACTTACGGGCGGTGGCACGAGCGGACACGTAAATCCCGCACTTGCTATTGCCGACATTATAAAAGCCCACGATCCGTCAGCCGAGATAGCGTATATAGGAACGGAGCGGGGAATTGAGAAAAAATTGGCGGAGAACGAATTTTACCAATTCTATCCCATAAATATAAGAGGATTTCGTCGGTCACTGTCACCGTCAAATATAAAAACCGCGTATACCGCGCTTACCGCTCCCGCAAAGGCACGTAAGATAATTGAAAAATTCCGCCCCGATATAGTTATCGGTACGGGCGGATACGTTTGCTGGCCCCCGATAAAGGCGGCGGCGCAGATGGGTATTCCCACAATGCTGCACGAGTCAAATTCTTATCCCGGACTTGCGGTGCGAAAGCTTGAGAGCAAGGTTGACGTTATACTTACTAATTTTGAGGATACCGCGAAATATCTTAAGGGCGGAAGCCGTACGGTGAACGTTGGCAACCCCGTCCGCAAGAGCTTTGGCGAGATAAGCCGCGAGGACGCAAGAGACAGACTCGGTATTCCCGACTCTGTAAAATTCGTAATACTTTCCTTTGGCGGAAGTCTTGGCGCGCCGAAGCTTAACGAAGCGGCAATGGACGTTATGAAGGACTTTGCAAGCTCTCACGGTGACGTTATGCACGTTCATTCGGGCGGAAGAAATAACTTTGAGGAAGCAAAGACGGCGTTTATGTGCGCGGGACTTGCGTCAAATTCCCGTCTTTTGCTTAAGGATTATATTTACGATATGCCGACTTATATGGCGGCGGCAGATCTCGTTATCTGTCGCGCGGGAGCTATGACGCTTACGGAGATAGCTATGATGCGCAAGGCGGCGATACTCATTCCGTCACCGCACGTTACCGACAATCATCAGTACAAAAACGCAAAGGCACTTGCGGATAAGGGCGCGGCGATAGTCATGGAAGAAAAGGACGTAAACGCGCGGAGCATATGTGAAGCGGTTGAAAGGATATACTCCGATGCCGCGTATGCTCAGAGCATGAGAGACGCCGTGGGAGAATTTGTTGTAGACGGTACTGACGATATGATCTACGATGAGATAGCAAAGCTTGTGAAAAACAAATCGAAGATAAAAAGAAAGAGAGGATGAATAAGCGTGGCAGAGCGTAAGAGCCTTGATAAAGACAAGATAATATTTGCAGTAATCACGGCGCTTATGTGCGCGCTCGCGCTCTTTACGTTGTTCATTTACGTATGCTCCTTTTTGCCCGTAAAGCGATTTGAGCTTGCGGGAGTTACGCAATACGATAAGGCTGAGATAATTGAAAAGTCGGGTGTCAGCGCGGGCGACAGACTTTATTCGGTTGACACGGACGAGGTGGAGAAAAGACTGCTTGAAAATTGCTTTTACCTTGACGAGGTCTACGTTGAGCGTAAATTCCCCAACAGACTCGTTATACGCGCTGTGGAGAAGATACCCGAGTGGTACGTTGAGGTATCGGGAAATTATTATTCTCTTGACAGCGAGCTTATGGTTATAGAGGAAACCGTGACGAACGATAAGTTTGCGGCGCAAGGCATACCTCAGCTCGTATTGCCGAACGTCCGTTCTCTTATCCTCGGCTCACTTCCCGAATTTGGAGAGGACGAGACGGAGCTGAAAAAGGTGCTTGAGCTTATCTATCAGATGCAACGCACAAATCTTAAGCCTCGTATCACACTGCTTGACGCGCAAAGCCGTTTTGGAGTGAACGTGGTTGTGGACGGAAAGTACAACGTATATCTGGGAGATACGTCCGACGTCAAGGAAAAATTGGCGGCGGTTCAGGAAATACTTAAGTCCGACAGACTTAAGGGAACGGTCGGCGCGGAGATAGACGCGTCAGTTCCTGAAACAATAGGCGTAAAGCCGATATATTCAGCAGAATAAAAGGGGCTGTCACATTTGGCAAGACCGAAAAAGTCCAAAAAGGAATAAAAAAAGAACCCATTCACCTTAAAATTTTGTAAATGAGACAATAATAAGTTGAATTTCTACGAAATTCTTCATTTTAAATGGACTTTTTCTACCGCCGTTCTCGGAGCTCGACGTATTTTTATACGCCTATCGCCCCGAGAAACGACGCTTCTTGCTCAAATCTGCCTATCCCCCAAAAGTGGCTGTCTCAAATTCTGATTTGAGACAGCCACTTTGCGTTTTATACTTGAATATCCTTCGCCGTCACCGTTCTCAGTCCGCTACCCTCGAGAAGTGGAAGGTATGCGTTTTCAGTGGGTATGTCTATCGCCACACCGAGGATATGTAAAATGCGCAGAGAGGTATAGGGATAGGTTGACAGACGTCTGTCGAGCGCGTCGTTGCTGTGGGCGCATACGAGAATATCGGTCGGTGTAAAGCCTGATATTATGAGCGTATGGTAAAAGTCGCCATCGGAATTTGCAAGCTGTACTACGTCGCCTATTTCTATCTGCTCCTCGCTCACGGCAAGCTCTCCAAACGGTCCTTGCTTTTGCGGCATTGCTGCAAAATCTCCGCTGTCGGTCAAAAAATCAAAGAGAGATTCTACGCTCGTCCAAGAGGGCGCGCGGTCATTTGAGGTGCGGTAATACCAGCCGAAGGTGGGGGTAAAATCCATTACGGAGCTACCTGCAAGCAGACATTGGGATACGAAGTTGGTGCAGTTGCCGCCGATGCCCGTAAAATCCTCGAAGAGCGGATTTCGTGATAACGCCCACGTTCTTGCGTATTCAACGGCGCGCGTACGGTTATAGGGAATTTCAAATATCATAGCTACCTCCAAAAACTTTGTCACATACAGTATATGCTTAAAAATGCTTCTTGAACATTTGATAAAAATGTGTTATAATAAAGGAGATAAAAAGCATTACTTAGAAGGAGCAGTAAATGAAGATACTTCACACGGCAGATCTGCATCTCGACAGCGCGTTCTCGCGCGGAACTTACACGAGCGCAGAGGAGCGCAGAGAGAGACAGCGAGAGGTTTTGAAAAAGATATTCAGGCTTGCGAGCGATGAGAATTGCGACCTGATACTCATAGCGGGGGATTTTTTTGACACGTCCTTCGTCACGCCCGAAACGGCAGAGCTTTGCACGTCTCTTTTTTCGGCGTTTGCAAAGCCGATAATAGTCTCGCCCGGTAACCACGATCCGTTTACAGAGGGTAGCTTTTGGAAGTGTAGCTTGCCTGAGAACGTCTACGTTTCCAGCTCCACAGAGCTTCAGTATTTTGAATTTGAAGAGCTTTCGCTGACGGTTGGGGGATATGCCTTCTGCGCGGCGGCACTTCCAAAAAATCCGCTTGAGGCGGGGGAGATAAAGCCACGTCAGGGAGAAAAATACATGCTGCTTTGCGCTCACGCCGATCTCGATATGCCAACATCGCGCTATGCGCCCGTTACGTCCTCGGATATAAGGAGAATGGGATTTGATTACGCCGCGCTCGGACACGTACATAATCCCGAGCGAGGTGTCGAGGGTAATATCCGATATAGCGGATTCCCCGAGGGGCGTGGCTTTGACGAGAGAGGTGACGGAGCGGTTATAATAATTTCCGATGCGACGGGAGAGCTTGTTGCTGAGAAGAGAGTTATATCCGAGCGGAAATACGTTATTGGTCAGATATTCGTTGACAGGCTTTCAACGGCAGACGAGGTCGAAAACGCAATATCGACAGAGATAGAGAAACAGGCGGCTGAGGGAACGACCAATCTTCGTCTCGAGCTTTGCGGAGTGTTGCCAGATGGCGCGCTTCCCGAGCTTTGTGTCATAGTAAAAAAGGATCGTGAGGGGCTCTCGGAGCTTGAAATCATTGATTCCACACTTTGCTTGCCCGACGGGGAGTACCTTGCGAAGGACACGACGCTTCGCGGGGAATTTTACCGTTCGCTTGCCGCAGAGCTTCTCAGTGATGACGCTACCGAAAGACGTACCGCATTGCGCGCGCTTCGTATAGGACTTGCAGCAATAGACGGAAGGAATTTCACCGAAGGGGGCAACGTATGAAAATAATTCAGCTTAATATAGTGGAGTTCGGCGGACTTAAAAATAAGACTGTGGAGCTTGACGGCGGCTTTAATATACTGTGGGGCGATAACGAGTCGGGCAAGAGCACCGTAATGCTGTTTATTCGCTTTATGCTTTACGGTCTGCCCAAAAAGGGTGCAAAGGGAATGCAACGCGAAAGGGCGCTCAGCTGGGAAAACAAGCGCGCTGAGGGTATTATGACCTTTGAGCATGACGGCAGAAATATCCGCGTTGAGCGAAGGACTGCCGCGGTAGGTACTCGCCTTAACGATTCGCTGACCGTCACTGATACCGATACGGGAGAAAGACTTGAAGGCGAGGCGGGACAGATATTTCTTGGTGTTCCCGCGGAGATATTTGAGAGCAGCTGTAGCATATCACAGATGAGGGTGGCTGACGTAAGCGGTGATAAAACGGCGTCTGCTATTGAAAATATGCTCGTGTCGGCAGACGAGAGCATAGACGTAAAGGCGGTACTTACCGCTATGGATAAGGTCAGACGGCAGTACAAGCTTAACAAAGGCGAGGGCGGCTTGATCTACGATACGGAAAGGGAGATAAGCGAGCTTCGCGTAAAATACAGAGAAGCTACTCAAAAGCATCTGAGCTACAACGATATGAGCGCAAGGCTTGAGAGAGCTGAGGAAAATCTTGGCAAGATAGAAGAGTCGCATAAAATAACGTCTCATAATTTAGAACAGCTTAAAGGGGCGCGCATACTTTTACGCTTTGCGGAACTTGATGATAAAAGGCAAAGCCTTGGCGGTATAAAAAACGAGCTTTCGGAGCTTGTGGAAAATGAAAAACGCGGAGATTTTCTTCCCGATATGACTCACGCAAACGAGCTTAAGAGCGCAAGACTTTCGCTTAACGAGGCGAGAGTTAAGGTCGGACTGAGAAAAAGAGAGTGCGACGGACTTCCCGAGCTTGACGTTGAGAGTAAGAGACTTGCGGAGCAGGGAGAGCGCATAAGAAGCGTTGGCGGAAAGCAGGCGTTTATTAAAGAAGCGATGGAGCTTAACAGTGAGGCGGAGAAGAAGAAAAAGTCGGGCGTTACGCTTTGCGCTCTCGGCGCGATTGCCGCGGCAATCGGCACGGCGTTGGTCGCTGTGACCTTTATTGCGACCATAGTCGCTTGCGCCGTTGGATTTGTGCTTATTGGACTTGGAACGTCTTTGTCAGCTAAAGCCAAGAAGCTTTCGGCTGAACGCGACGAGGTAAGCTTATCTCTTGGCGCGCCGTATTCCGAGCTTGACACTTACGCCGAGAAATGCCTTGCGGCGCTTGCCCAAGCCGAGTCGCTTGAATCAAGTGCGGCATCAAAGAAGGCTTTGCTTTTTGCCGCTATTGAGGAAGAAAAGAAGGCTTGGGAAAAGCTTATGGCTCTGCTTGAAATGACGGTTGATAAGGCTTCTGTTGAAGGTGGCGACGTAATGAGCATAGCCGCTGAGGAAGAGGAGAGAATAAGACACTTTTGCGACAAGAGAAGTGAGCTCGACCGCGAAGCGTATGCTCTTTCACAGCGTATTGGTGACGGTGAGAGGGAGCTTTCGGGTTATGACCGCGAAGCACTTTCAAAATCGGTTACAGTAAATCTGTCAGAGGCAACCGACGCCGCCTTGAAGAATGCGGAGCTTCGGGAAAAATATGACAGAGAACGCTATGCCGCACTTGACAGAGAAACGAGAAATATCCGCGAAGCGCTTGCCGCCTTGCGCGGTGGACTGACGCAAAGTCCCGTTGAGATAGCGGACAGGATAAGCGAGCTTGAGGCGGTGCTTGAAAAGCACGTGGAGTATTACGACGCGCTTATGCTTGCCAAGACGAGGATAGAACAAGCAGGCGCTAATATGAGCGGAAGCGTCACGCCCTTTATAGCCAATAAGGCGGGTGAGCTTTTGGCGGCGGTAAGCGGCGGAGCACACGGCGCGGTACAGACCACGAAGGAGCTTGGACTTTCTGTTGAGCAGGACGGATTTTTCGTTGACGCGGATATGCTCAGCGGCGGTACTCGCGATGCATCCTACGTTTGTCTGCGAATATCCCTTATGCTAAGACTTTTCGGCGCGTCCTTACCGCCACTCATAATGGACGAGGCTCTTTGTCAGCTTGATGACGGCAGAGCGGAGAATATGCTTTCGCTTTTGTCAAAGCTTTCATCGACAACCACGCAGTGTATCCTCTTTACCTGCCACAGAAGAGAGCTTGAGCTATGTCAAAGGCTTGGTATAAAGGTCAGAGGAATTTGTATGAACGAGCTGTAAGCCGTTTTTTGAATGACGTGGAGATATATAAAAAAAGGAACCGTTTCGGCTGAGACGGTTCTTTTTGTGCCTGTTCAAGGCTTCTTTAACGAAATACAAGCCTTTATCAGCGGTAAAAACCTTTTGGGCTCGCAAATACACCGCCAGAGCCATTCGAGCTTCATACGCTGCACGAGTCTTGGAGCGCGGCAAAGCTTACCCGACCACACGTCAAGGCTTCCTCCAAGTCCCATGAAAAGCTTTACGTCGGGAAGCAGGCGGGCGTTTTGCTTTATCCACACTTCTTGTGTAGGGAAGCCGAGGCACACGAATAAAATATCGGGGCGCGCTTGCTTGATTTTTTTCAATACCGCTTGATTTTGCGGGGACTCCCTTTTCTTGTCGAAATACCCGTGATGCGTTCCGCAAACGCAAAGAGAGGGAAGCTTTTTGCGTAGCTTCCTCGCGGCAAGCTCGGCAACGCCCCTCTGTCCGCCGAGTAGAAAAACTCTGTAGCCGCGCGCGGCGGCGTATGAAAGAAGGCAGAACGCCGTGTCAATTCCCGTGATCCTTTCAAAAGGGGGAAGTCCGAGCCCCTTACATAGGAGATTTATACCCACGCCATCGGGTAAAAGTATATCGGCGGAGTTTAAAAGTACGCACAGACGCACGTCGGTCTTTGCCGCCGAGATCATTTGCAGATTTGGCGTGAATACAACGGTTTGTCCATTCCTTTTCAGAGATCTGCATATCTTATCCTCTGCGCCCTTTTGGCTCATTCTTTCAAGTCTTACACCGTAAAGTGAGATTTTATCCATACGTATCTCCGTTTCAGCTTTTTTACAGTATTAATTTCCCCCTTTTTTGAGAAAATATCGCGATTTTTCTTGACTTTTTCGATAATATGATTTATAATATAACTAACTATGCGAGAGACGAAAGGATTTTCAAAATGGCAAACGATAAGAAGATGGTAGAGCAGATAACGTCTATGGACGTTGACTTCGCTCAATGGTATACAGACGTAGTAAAAAAGGCGGAGCTCGTTGATTATTCGGGCGTTAAGGGCTGTATGATAATTCGCCCTTACGGTTACGCTATCTGGGAGAATATTCAGCACGATCTTGATAAAAGATTTAAAAAGCTCGGACACGAAAACGTGTATATGCCGATGTTCATTCCCGAAAGCTTGCTCCAGAAGGAGAAGGATCACGTTGAGGGCTTTGCTCCCGAGTGCGCTATAGTAACTATCGGCGGTCAGAACAGACTTTCCGAAAGACTTATAGTCCGTCCTACGTCGGAGACTCTTTTCTGCGATCACTATAAAAATATAATTCACTCTTACCGTGATCTTCCCAAGCTTTATAATCAGTGGTGTAACGTTGTAAGATGGGAAAAGACCACAAGACCCTTCCTTCGTACGTCCGAGTTTTTGTGGCAGGAGGGACATACGATGCACGAGAACGAGGAGGGTGCGCGTGAGGAGACTCTGCGTATGCTTAAGTGCTACGAGGATTTTTACCGCGAGACACTCGCTATCCCCGCGGTTACGGGAAGAAAGACCGAGAAGGAAAAGTTCGCGGGCGCTATGGAGACCTATACCATTGAGCCTATGATGCACAACGGAGTTGCGCTTCAGGGCGGTACGTCGCACTATTTCGGAGACGGCTTTGCCAAGGCTTTTGATATTACTTATACCGACCGTGAGAATAAGGTGTGCTATCCCCACCAGACCTCATGGGGCGTTTCCACGCGTATGATAGGAGCTATCATTATGACGCACGGAGACGATAACGGTCTTATACTTCCCCCGAAGGTAGCTCCCATTCAGGTGGCTATAATCCCCGTTGCGCAGCATAAGGAGGGAGTACTTGAGAAGGCGGGCGAGATACGCGACGCGCTTTCCGAGAATTTCCGCGTAAAGCTTGACGACAGTGATTATTCCACGGGCTGGAAATTCAGCCAGTACGAGATGAAGGGTGTTCCGCTCCGTCTTGAAATAGGACCTCGCGATATAGAGAATAACACCTGCGTTCTCGTCAGCCGTGTAAGCAGAGAAAAGAAATTCGTATCGCTTGACAACGTAGTTGAAGAGGTAGAGAAGGCTTTGGCGGCAGTTCACGAGGAGCTTTACCGCAGAGCGCTTGACAACCTCTCCGAGAAGATGAGCGAGGCGCGCTCGCACGAGGAATTCCTTGACGCGGCGCAGAACCGCCCGGGCTTTATCAAGGCTATGTGGTGCGGCGAGTCCGAATGTGAGGACAAGCTCAAGGAGGAAACGGGCGGAGTTAAATCCCGTTGTATTCCTTTCGTTGAGGAAAAGCTGTCCGACGTATGCGTTTGCTGCGGAAAGCCCGCAAAGCATATGGTCGTCTGGGGCAGACAGTATTAATTAAATAATTTAAAGTAAACGGCATAGTGTTCTTGCACCATGCCATTACTTTTATAAAAATCGGAAAGGGGGACGTTATGAGAGTATTTGGCGTAAAATTCGGTGACCGAATAAAGAGAATAGATCTGATACTTTTCCTTGCGTCCACCATTTTGTCGCTTGTGAGTATACTTACTATTCTCGGAAGCGTTGAGAACTTCGGCAGAAGTAAGCTCGTGATGCAGATAGCTATGACGGCGGTTGGCGTGATAGGAGTTTTTATTTTGGCGAATATAGACTATAGGTTTTTCGTCGAAAGATTTTGGATATTTATGCTTCTCGGCTCGGTCTTGCTGCTTGCTGTAACCTTGCTTTTCGGTATAAGCGGAACGAATATGGAAACGGAGAATACGAGCTGGATAGTTATTCCCGGAATCGGAATTGCAATTCAGCCGTCGGAATTTGTAAAGATAGCCTTTATATGCACGTTTTCGAAGCATATAGATATGGTGAAGGACAAGATAAACAAGCCTCTTGCACTTTTGGGACTTTTTCTTCACGCGGGACTTATCGTAGGACTTATACTTATTTCGGGAGACTTGGGAGTTGCGCTCGTTTACGTAGGAATCATTCTTATGATGCTGTTTTGCGCGGGGTTGTCGGGATGGTATTTCCTCGGTATTTTCGGCGCGGCGGCGGTGTCGTTCCCGTTTTTGTGGAATTTACTAAAGCCTTATCAGCAAAACCGCATAATATACGGTTTTCAGCCCGAGCTTGATCCTGCGGGCGTTGGAATGCAGCCGCTTATGAGCAGAGAGGTCATAGCGAGAGGCGGATTTTTTGGCAACGGACTTTTTGAGGGCGGAATGTACGAGGATCTTGCCGCGTCGCACACCGACTTTATATTTGCAACGGTTTGTGAAAAGTTTGGATTTTTAGGCGGTGCGCTCGTCGTAGCCGCGCTCGTAGCCATAGCCGCAAGACTTTTCTATCTCGGCTACGCTTGTCGCGATACGGTAGGACGGCTTATCTGCTGCGGCTGCGCGGCGGTGGTCGTAGTTCAGACGCTGGAAAATCTGTGGATGTGCATAGGACTCGTTCCCGTTGTCGGAATAACGCTTCCGCTTATGAGCGCGGGCGGCTCGTCCGTTCTTGCTATGTATTTACTTATGGGACTTGCGCACAGCGTATCGGCGCACGAAAAGAAATTTTATTTTGGCAGAGAAATATTATAGAAGCATAAAGGTCCTTCCGTTTAAATATAATGTATCAGTACATTATATTGCGGGAGGATCTTTTAATGTTTATCTATTCCTTAAAGGCAAGCACCATAAAATTTTGCGCCGTGGTATGTATTGCCCTTGCCACGCTGATAACACTTATCGCGTTTATTCCCGTGGTTGCCGTGGACGATACACCCGCCCTCGCTGACGGCGAGATAAATTATAGCGGTGTAAAAACTAACGAGGACAGAATAAAATTTCTTGGTCAGTTTGGCTGGCAGGTGAAGCCTGAAGCGGTACATAGCGTTGAGGTGACGATACCTGATGAATTTGACAAGGTGCTTGGCGCGTACAACGAGATACAGAAAAGGCAAGGACTTGACCTATCCAAGTACAGAAAAAAGAACGTGCAGAGATATACTTATGAAATAACCAATTACGACGGCTACGACGGAACTGTCTACGCAAATATCCTCGTTTACAGAAACAAGGTCATTGGCGGTGACGTATGCTCCGCAGACGTAAAAGGATTTTTGCACGGTCTTGAAAGGTAGTGTATTCTAAAATATATTTTAAAAGGCTCTACCATAATGATGGACTTTTAATAATATGCGCTTTATAAAATCGCGTCTTTTGTCACGGCATACAGCTTTGACGAAATACGCGATTATTTTTTGTAAAAAGCACGTTCTTTTCATTGACAAAACACGGGTGATGTTGTATAATATAATATGTATAACTATTTTTCAAAACTGCATAATTTTGGGGGTAGCTTTGTCTTACAGAAATGATTTGAATGCGTATCGCGCGCAGAGAGAAAAAATAAAGAAAATAGCCGTCAACGCGGCAAAAATAACGGTGATAATCCTCGCCGTCCTTTTCGTTGCTACTACTGTTATGGTTATAGTGGATCTCACGAGTGAGGATACGGGATATACCGCCGAGGGCGGGGAAGGCGGCGTAACGGGTACGCCTACGATAACCGTTCCTACTACAGACGGAAAGCTTTACGTATACGTTGGTGAACCGGTTACGTGGAGAACCTTAGTGAGGGTTTCTGACAACTGTACTCTTTCTGTAGATAACTCGCAGGTAAATATTAGTGAACCGGGTGTTTATACCGTAAAATATACTGCTACCAATGCTTCGGGAAAAAGCACTACTCTTGAGGTTACCGTGATAGTCACTAAGCCTGAATATTCTTATTACGAAATGGAAAAAAAATTTAAACAAAAAGCGGAAGAACTCGGAATAACGTCTAATATGAGTAAGAAAGAAATGGTGCTTGCCGTATATAACTTTGTAAACGACCCTTCAGAGAAGGACAAGGATAAGGCTAACATAGTGTTTAAAAACGAGTCCAATTCCGACAGAGACGATTGGGAAAACGATTGGATAGAAGAAGCTATGTTGGCGGTTGGGGACGAGGGTAGCTATCAAGGAGACTGTTATACTTATTACTCCGTTTCCAAGGCTTTCTTTACCGTGCTTGGTATAGAGCACGTTGGAATTGAGCGAGATCCTTCATCAAGCGAAGAGGGAACTCATTTCTGGATGATGGTCAATATAGGAGAGGGAAAGGACGAGCAGTGGTATTATTACGATGCTACGAGGCTTGCGGGTACGTTTGACGACGGTACTAATAACGGCTGTCTTATGACACTCTCAAAGCTTCAGTCCTACAGGACTTCCAAGGGCGGTTCTGAGTTTTATAAGTTCGATCCGACTGAATATCCTACGGCGGAAACGGCAAAGGTAAACTGATATGCAAAAAAATATACTTGAATATCTTGAAAAAACCGCGGCGCGTGTGCCCGATAAGATCGCTTTTTCTACGGGTAAGGAGAGTATGACCTTCGGCGAGGTGCAAGAGCAGGCGTACTCGATCGGCTCAAAGCTCCTCTCACTTGGGCTTTCGGGTGAGAGTGTGGTCATATTTATGGACAAGCATCCGA
>JAZOON010000064.1:0-8399 GCA_045655045.1 Eubacteriales bacterium
CTTCATACGAGCGTAGCGAGTGCTTCATGGCGGGAACGCCGCCGCTTCGTATCGGCAACAGCCTATGCTTCGTTAATGAACAAAAACCTCGCCTAAAAGCAATCAGGCGAGGTTTTTTTATTTAATTCTCCTTCTTAACCAAGGAGCGCATATATTCTCCGAAGGTCACGCCCTCGACTTTCTTTTGAGCTATAAACGCGCGAAGGTCTCTTAGCGTATCTATTACGCAGAACACCGAAAGCACGGCGGTCATAACGTATACCGACACGGTATTGGTCGATACGTGGCTGTTGAAGCGGAAGGGAAGCATAATGAACGGAATGGTGAGCATTACCGAATAGGTGACGTGTTTTTTATTTGAGTCATCCATATTGAAGAGCATAAGAAGCGGTATTGCCATAAACGCCCAGCTGTAGATCGAGGTAAGGGAAGGAACGCAAAGTATAGTTACCAAGCCTACAGTCCACGTTTTCCAAGGCTCGTTCTTGCGTATGAATGGGGAGATCGCGAAGCATACGCCGCAGATAAGCACCCAAAGGTAAACGAGAAGCGAGAATATCTTTTGTCCAAGCGCGGGCATATGGATATAGTTGAGTATCACCTCAAGCGTGCTGCCATCTCCCGAGGAGAAGCTGAAGATGTTGAGGAATAGCTGATAGAAGCACGCAGGACCGCCGAAGAAGAAGGACGGTATAAGGAGCATCAGCAAGCCGTAGATAACGCAGCGAAGAGCTTCCTTGAAGCGTTTGTCCGCGATAAGAAACCAACCGAATACGACGGGGTAAAGCTTTATTGAGAACGAGAAGGCAAGACAGAGAAGTCCAAGCTCTCTCTTCCAGCTTTCCTTGCTGTTATACGTGAAGGCGTACACCATAAGCGCGATAAGCGCAAGCACTATAATATTTCCTCGCTCAAGCAGGTACATCGTAGGCGCGCTGAAGAACATAAGCGCGGCGACGAGAAATTTCTTTGTGTTCGAGCCCTTTTTCAGCACAGAGGTTACTATGAAAACGAACACGAGCGCGCACGCAACGCACCAGATAACGACGAGCATCATAGGGGTAAAGTAAGTAGTCCAGGTATATCTCGCGTTAAATGAGGAGTTGTTGTAGGCGGACGGAGTGAAGCGGGAGATCAGAAGATATATAAGATTTGCCATAGGCGGATATATAACGTGTCTTTCCGTGTATACCGCGCTGCCCTGCGCCGCATCTCTTGTTGAATTGAAGAAATCCATAAAGAAATCCGAGCAACGGTTAAAGAACATATTTGCAAAGCTGCCGTTTCCGATTATCATATAAATAAGCGTGTAAACGAACGCACCGAGCGTTACCAGCCATATAAACAGCCTTGCGGGACTGCCCTTTGGACTTACGGCGCGCCAAAGCCCCGCTAACCTTGAATTTTTATTATTATTCGACATTTTCGTCTCCTCGTGGAAAAGAATTTATGAAAATATGAATTCCTTCACCGCGTCGCGGTGAAAGGATTCAATCTATTTACAAACTATACAAGTAATTATATTATAACACAGATTGAAAAAAAATGCAACGATTTTATAAAAAACAAATATTCAGTGCGGTGTATTTACAAAAAAACGATAAAGTGGTATAATATTATCAAACGAGCTTGTGGAGAGGGATAATGAAAAAAAGTCTTGGAATATACGTACATATACCTTTTTGCCTCAAAAAGTGCAGATATTGCGATTTTTGTTCCTTTGGCGGCAAGAGCGAGGTGGATATGGCGGCTTATGCCGACGAGCTTTGTCGGAGAGTAAGGACGGCGGCGGAGAAAGCCGACGGCTATGAGGTGGATACGGTGTATTTCGGCGGCGGAACGCCGTCTCTTATGCCTGTTCGCGAAATAGAAAAAATTATGGGCGCGATTCGCGGCTTTGAGGTAAAAAAAGACGCGGAGATAACGCTTGAATGTAATCCCGCGACGGCGGACAAGACTTATTTTGAGGGGCTTTTGGCTCTCGGATTCAACCGCTTGAGCATAGGCTTGCAGAGCGCCGTCGACCGCGAGCTGGAGCTTCTCGGCAGGGCGCACGACCTTTCGGATTTTCTCTCCTGCTTTGAGGATGCAAGGTCGGCGGGCTTTGAAAATATAAGCGTTGACCTTATGTACGGCATACCCGAGCAGACCGAGGAAAGCTTCAAAAAATCCTTGCAGCTCGTTACCTCGCTCTCCCCCGAGCATATATCGTCTTACGGATTGACAGTCGAGGAGGGTACTTACTTTTTTGCCCACAAGGATGAGCTTGATATTGCTGACGGAGACGGACAGGCGCGTATGTATGAAATACTCGGCGAGTATCTGTCTGCTCGCGGCTACGAAAGGTACGAGATAAGCAATTTTGCGAGAAAGGGCAGGAGATCGCGGCACAATATGAGGTATTGGAGACGTATGGACTATCTCGGCTTCGGAGTTGCGGCACATTCCTGCTTCGAGGACGTGCGCTTCGGAAATTCGAGAGATATTGACGCGTTTTTGCGCGGTGAGGACATTTGCGAGGAGAGATACGAGCTTGATTTTGAGGAGCGCCGCCGCGAATATATTATGCTTGGTTTGCGGCTTGCCGAGGGCATTGACAAGGAGAAGTACCGAAAAGCCTTTGGCGTTTGCTTCCCGTCTGTGGAAAAATTTATAAACGGCGGCTTTATGAGGGAGCAAAACGGAAGAGTGGCGTTTACCGAAAAGGGTTTTTTGGTAAGTAACGCCATACTTTCGGAGCTTATATGAATAAAATTTACAAATGAGAGTAAAATTTTTATTGACAATCGGACTGTATTGGTATAAAATATAAATATAATATAAGGCTTAAGGAGAAATAATAATGGCAGAGAATAAAGAAGCAATGACACCCGATGCGGAAGAGGCAGATCTCGGCATCGTAACGTTGGTTGACGAGGACGGAAATGAATCTCAGTTTGAGATAATCGGACAGCACGAGGAGAACGGACAGCTTTACGTTGCGCTCCTTCCCGCGGATACGGATATCGAGAGCGACGAGTGGGAATACGTTGTAGTAAAATACGTTGAGGACGGCGATGAGGCAGGCTTTGAGTCTATTGACGACGACGCGGAGTTTGACAGAATAGCCGACATCTTCGACGATATGTTCTCGGAGATAGACTACGACAACTGATAGCGTTTCTTTGTTTCCCTTTGCCTGCTTTTTCTTTGGAAAAGCAGGCGCGGCGGTCGTGTATAAAGAACCACATCACTTTAAAGGAGTCCGAAATACATTTCAAAGTGGTTTGCAGACCTCCCCGACACAGCCTCGATTGACTTGTCTCGACGCGTGTACGGGATGCTGGGAGCAGTAAAGCGGAGATAGGACACCGCCCTGGAACACAGGGTTCATTTAATTGCGGTCGTCGCGTAAATTAAGAAAGAGCGGGCAAAGGGAAACAGAGTGCGCATTTGCACCGCAAATGCAGTGCCTAACACAAAAGGACGGAGAGCTTTAACTCTCCGTCCGGATTACTGACAAGGTATCTATCAAAAAACATTCGATAAAATAACCAACGGGTACAAAAACAAAGCCTCCCCTTACACAGGGGAGGCTTTTTTTATGCACATTGCTAATTGAAGGTTTGAGATGATCCTTTTGTGTTTTTTATTTTTGCTTTTGGGGGTTGTCACTTATTCCCAAAATATAGTCCACAGATACTCCGTAGAAATTTGATAATTTTATAAGAATATCCGTCGGAATATCTCGTTGTCCAAGCTCGTAGTTGCTGTATACCTGCTGTGAGCAGTTAAGATTTTTTGCCATCTGCTTTTGAGTAAGGTCATGATCCTCTCGAAGATCTCTTATTCGTCGGTACATAAATCCCCCTACGTTTTTTTTATATATTATACACAACTGCAAAATGCGGTATTGACATTTACCGCAAATTGCGGTATAATATAAAAAGGACGGAGAAAAATCCGTCGAATAATTACGTGCAGGAGAAAAAATATGAGAGTTATTGCGTTTTTAATAAGTATTGTTTTTCTTATTAATTGCTTCGTCGGTTGCTCAAACGAGGCGAACGGCTCTTGGGGGGATCAGCAGAGCAGTGGAGAGGTAACTAAAAGCGACGAGGATCTGATAAGGGAGCGAATACGCCTGTTCTTTAAGGTGTATAACGAGGGAGATTTAGAGGCAGTTATCGCCTGCTTTGACGCAAAGACAAGAAACGCCGTGCAGGCTATGTTCAATATAGGCGGCGCGGTTGCGGGAAGCGCGGTCGGATTTAGTTTGAATTTAGCTGACCTTTTTGCGCTTGGAGTGAATACGACGTCGGGTGATTTTATGGATCTGCAAATAGGTGAAATAAAAATGACGGACGAAAAAAGGGCGATAGTTACCACGACGATGAGTTTGGCAGGCTCGGGCAAGCAGACCGTATACTTTACAGTAATATACGAGGACGGCGGCTGGTATATAAACGATATGACGGATAAAAAAGAGGGCGGAATAGGCATTGAGGATATAGATACGTCGTTCTTAACGGAGACGGCGACAAGTGAGGGACTAACATTTGAACTTAATTGGAACGGAGACGGATACACGCTGCAATCTATGGGAAAATGCAAGGACAACCACGTGGTTATTCCTGAGTATCCCGTTGGGTACAATAACGTTCCCGTCACCGCCGTTTCGTTCAGCTACATAACCGCCGAATACGTAACCGTTCCCAAGAGCGTAACTCGCGTGGGAGGAGCAAACTCTCAAATCAAAGCGATAAACTATCTGGGAACTCTTGAGGATTGGTTGAGCGTGACCTTTGAAAGCAATCCTTGCTCAAGCGGGGCGTTGTTGTTTATCAACGGAGAGCCTGTTATGGGAGCGTTGGAAATTCCCGAAACCGCAAGCAAGATATCTTCCAGAGCGTTTTGGGGATATTCTCATATAACGTCCGTAAGTATAGATTCTCAAATAGTGGAGGACAGAGCTTTTTCAGAGTGTAAAAATCTAAAGAAGATAGAAATTTCTGACAGAGTGAAGGAAATAGGAAAAAATGCTTTTTCAGGGTGCTCCGCGCTTGAATATATAACGCTTGGTAACTCAATAGAGGAAATGGGAGAATATGCTTTTGAGAGAACTGCATATTATAACGATCAAAAAAATTGGGAAAATGGTATCTTATATGTCGGCAGTTACCTTTGCGCAGCAAACGAGGATGTGATAAACGTTACGGTTAAAGACGGAACGCTTGGAATCTGGGGCAGTGCGTTTAAATATAACTATCATTTAAGAAATGTCACTTTGTCAGATTCTGTTAAAATTATCGGAACGGAGGCATTTTATCACTGTATTTTGGAAAGGCTGACGTTAGGGAACGGCTTAAAGCTAATAAAGGAAAACGCTTTTGGTTGGTGCAGCATAGAGCAGCTTCAGGCAAACGTTTTATCCTCCGTAGTCATTGAAGAAGGTAATGACGTTATTGAAAATTATTACAGATAAAGGAGAAAAGAAAATGACTAATACAAAACAAAACATGACAAAATACCTTGTTTACGCGGCAATTGCGCTTTTAATTATCAATTTTTTGCTGTTATTTTTACCGTTTATAGAAATATATCAGCCGTCCTACAGCGAGACAGTAATGGGGGTTAAAACATACGGTGGGTGGTATATCCAACGGGCGCCTATGGTGACATTTATAGTTCCCGTATTTTTAACGGGGATACCTTATCTTTGCTCCATTATTTCGGTATCAACGTCATTGAGGAAAAAGAACGGCAAAAACGTATTTATGAAAATAAAGAACAACGAGCTGGAAAAGCCCGCGCGACTTTTGGGATTAAAATTTGCGGCTGTTGCCAATCTTATTACAATGCTGTCGGTTTATTCTATGTCTCTGTCCGAGGTCGGTTCTTTGGCTAAATACGGCGCGTACTGTAATATAACCTTTTTTGGAATACTTAACATAGTGTTTACGGTGGTCTTTATAATTGTTTTATTTGTTTTGTCGCGTAAAACAAAGGCAATGTTTACCTTAGTCAACAAATCGCAGCTTGAAACTAAGCCGGAAGAATAAAATGCGATAAGCGGTAAATGCAGAGTCTAACACAAAAGGACAGAGAACCTTAACTCTCTGTCCTTTTATTCTTTACGCAAAAACGGCGGTAGAAAAAGTCCATTTAATTTGTAGGGGAGGATATTATCCTCCCCTACCGGAGATTGAATATCGTTCCCGTTTCCACGCAAATCTATCTTCAATTATTTTTTTGGGGTGGCGGCACCCAAAAAATTGCGCGAGCAATTCTTTGAAGGATACAATAAACGAACGTTTTCGTTTTCATATATAAACGTGTCTTCGATGTGTTCGTATAAACCTTAGCCACCCATTTTGCCCAAAAGTTTTTTGGCGCTACCTTTTTTTCAAAAAAGGTAGCAAAAACCGCATCCCCACGCAAATCTATCTTAAATTATTTTTTTGGGGACTTTTTCGGTCTTGCCAAATGTGACAGTCCCGCTTTTTTTGACGTAAAGTAACAAGGGCGGCGTATCCTGCTTGGAAAGAAAAATAATAAAAATTCAAAAAAGTATTTATTTTCCGAGGAAAATCTGCTATAATGTATAGTGAGTAATTATGAGTGGAGGACGTATGACGTATAACGAGATCTGCGCGGCGCTTGCCGAGGCTGAAATTGAAAATAACAGAGGTGAGGCGGCAATGCTCATCTGTCATTTCTGCGGAATAAACAAGGCGGAATTGCTCACGAGACACGACGACGATTTTGCATCATCCGAGCTTGAAGAGGCAGTGGCTAAGCGTTGCCAAAGATACCCTCTTCAGTACATACTCGGAATATGGGATTTTTGCCACGAGACCTACAGAGTGACCGAGGATACGCTCATACCCCGTCAGGATACGGAAAAGCTCGTTGAGCTTGCCGTAAAGCTTATTCCCAAGGACTCAAGAATTATCGACCTTTGCACGGGAAGCGGCTGTATCGCGGTGTCAACGCTCGCCGCAAGAGGCGACTGTCAGGCGGTTGCGGTGGACCTCTTTGAGAAAACCGTTGAGGTAGCGCGCGAGAACGCGGAGAGAAACGGTGTGGGAGACAGAGTCGGCTTTATCGTGGGAGACGTTCTTTCCCCCGATTTTATGGAAGCGCTCGGTCGCTTCGACTGCATACTTTCCAATCCCCCGTATATAGAAACGCGACAGATCGAGCTACTCGACGAGGAGCTTTCCTTTGAGCCCGAAGCCGCGCTTGACGGCGGAGACGACGGACTTACCTTCTACAGAGCGATAATAGGATCTTACGGAAAATATCTCAAGGACGGCGGCATTATGCTTCTTGAAATAGGCTGCGACCAAGCAAAGGCAGTAGGCGTTATAGCCGATAGCTGTGGATTTGGCTGCGAGGTCTATAAGGATTACGGCGGAAACGACAGAGTCGCATATCTTACGAAACGCTGATGGGAGCTTACGAATTATGAAAATAACCGTACTTATGGGGGGGCTTTCTCCCGAAAGAAACGTGTCCCTTTCCTCGGGCTCGCTTATCGCGGCGGCACTCAGAGAAAGAGGACATTTGGTGGCAGCAGTAGACCTTTACGAGGGTGTCCGCATTGACGGTCGGGAGATAGACGAATTTTTCAGCTCGTCGCAATCCGAGAGCTTGACGGTCCCGCAGGGATTGCCCGATATTGAAGGACTTATCGCGTCGCACGGCGGACGCACAGTGCCCGTGGGCGAGGGCGTTATCGAGCTTTGCAGAGCGTCCGATTGCGTTTTTCTCGCGCTTCACGGCGACGTAGGTGAGAACGGACAGCTTCAGGCGATGCTCGACGTATACGGAATAACCTATACGGGCTCGGGCTACGTTGGCAGTATGCTCGCTATGGATAAGGATATTGCCAAAAAGCTTATGCGCGCTGAGGGTATACTCACCCCAAATTGGCTAAGGATAGACACAAACGCGATGCCGAGCGCGGAAGAAATTATCGGCACTGTCGGACTTCCCGCCGTCGTAAAGCCTTGCTCTTGCGGCTCGAGCGTGGGAGTTTATATAGTAAATACGAGGTGCGAGCTTGAAGCGGCTATTGAAAACGCGGCGCGGTATGAGCGCTTTGTAATGGTAGAACAAAAAATAGACGGACGCGAGCTTACCTGCGGCTTCGTTGACGGCGAGCCACTCCCACCCGTTGAGATAATACCCAAGACGGGATTTTACGACTACCTGAACAAATATCAGGCAAACGCAACCGAGGAGATATGCCCCGCGCCCATTGGATATGAGGCTACGCAAGCGGTGTATGAGGCGACAAGAAGAGGATTTTGCGCTCTGCGGCTTGAGGGCTACGCAAGATTTGACTACATACTCGACAGTGAAGGAAGGGCGTGGTGTCTTGAGGCGAATACGCTTCCGGGTATGACTCCGAC
>JAZOON010000065.1:0-11648 GCA_045655045.1 Eubacteriales bacterium
TGTACCCTCTGCTTTTTGGTGGATAGAGCGAAGCCCCTCGCGCCAAAGGCGCGAATAGGGGTTCGCATTTTGCGAGCTTGCCCGACGGGAGCTGGCTCACTGTCGGCGCGAGCAAAAATATTCGCCGCAGGCGAAACTCCTCGAGGAAGATAAAGAGGCACGCATTTAGCGTGCCTCTATTAAATAGGATTACAACTCAATTATCTTCTGCGCCAAAAAGATAACGCACGGCATAGTCGCTATGGAAAACAGCGACGTCGTTCCGACACCTTGCGCGGAAAATCCGGGGGTGATGTCGTAAAGCTCGGCAAGCATGGAAACGGACGTTGCTGACGGCATACAGGTAAGCGCGGTGGCGAACAGTATCCACGTGTCGGCAAAGCCGAGAAGCTTCATCACAAGACAAACTGTCATGGGGATGACTACGAGCTTGAACAGACATAGATAGTAAACCTTTGCCGAGCCGAATATCTGTCCGAACGTTCTGCCCGCGAGCAAAGCTCCGATAATGAGCATCGATATTGGAGTGCAAAGTGACGCGATGTACGAAAGCGAGGACATCGCGAATGCGGGAAGCTTAAAGCCTTCCCAAAATGCGGGTATTAAGAAGATTGCAAATCCGATAACGCTCGGCACCGTTCCTTTGTTTATCAATGCTTTTTTTAAGGTCAGCTTTATATCTGAGCGTTTTCTGCCGAGAATTGCTATTCCGAGCGTCCACATAAGTATATTGAAGCTTATGACTATGAACGACGCCATAAACGCGCCTACGGCTCCGAACAGCGACTCCATTATCGGTATACCGATAAAGCCCGTGTTGCCGAATACCATTGAAAATTCAAGTATCTTTCTCTCGTCGAGATTTTTTATCTTAAGACACGCAACGAACGCTATCGCGCCCATAAAAAGGTGGACGGCGAAGCCAAGCGCGAGCGTTTGCAGACCGAGCTTGAGATTCTCTGCCGAATACTGCATCTTGACTATAGAAGAAATTATAAGCGCGGGTTGCGCTATTTTTATTATCAGCGCGGAGAGCTTTTTTGAAGCTACGCTGTCGATTATGCCTGTTTTTCCTGCTATATAGCCCACTATAAGCATTATGAAGAGCGTGGCTATGGTTGTAAGTAATGCGGAAAAGTTCACGTCAGTTTATCTCCATTTCGTCAAGCTTTTGTTTTATAGCCTTCATATCGGTCATCATATCTTCTTTTTTATGAGGATCTCGAAGCAGAAGGGCGGGGTGGTATACTGCTGTGATGAGGAATTTTCCTTTTTCGAACCACTGTCCGTGCTCCTTGGTTATCTTGAAATCGGGCTTTATGAGCTTCATCGCCGATATTCTGCCAAGGCAAACTATCACCTTTGGATTTATGAGCTTGACCTGACGGCGCAAAAAATCTATGCACGCCGCCTCCTCCTCGGGCAGAGGATCTCTGTTCTTGGGCGGGCGGCATTTTAGTATGTTTGCGATATACACCTTTTCTCTCGGAATATCAACCGCGTAAAGATATTGATCCAGCAGTTGTCCCGCACGTCCTACGAAGGGAGTTCCCGTTTTGTCCTCGTTATCTCCTGGGGCTTCTCCGACGAAAAGCACGTCGGCGTTTACGTCGCCCGTACCGAACACACAGTTGGTTCGCGTTTTATGAAGCTCGCAAGCAGTACAGCCCTCGCAGTCGGCGCGGAGCGTTTCCCACGTATCGTTCATCTTTGTTTTCCTCTTTTTTAGTGTTTTGTGATTTGGGATCTATTTTAAAAATCCGTTATTTTATCTTTCTGCACTCCATATAGTATCTCTTATCCTCGGCGTGTCCCATAGAGAAGGTCTTGCGGGGAAGCGCGCCGTCGTAGATGACCGTCTTGAAAAGCTCGGATTTCTCCATACCCTCAAAAATAAAGCCTATGGAGTCGGGCTTTTGCGCAAGCGCGAGCGTTGAGCCGACACCGTGGATATAGTCTACGCTCACACCCTCGTGCGCCGCGATATATCCGTCTATAAAGTCCTGAAGCGTGCCTACGGTGAGCTGCTTTACGGGGGCTTTTACGGTGATCCCTCCCTGCTTGTCTCCGTATACGTATTTTATCGTCTGCTGCGCGCAGCTGCCCCCGAGCGACGAAGCGTAGCCTTCAAGCTCGGACAAAACCTCTTTGGGGTTTACCCCGAACATTACTCTGTATATCGGCTCAAATTCAAGCGCGCCGTCGTGTACGTTCATTATCTCGACAAGCGCGTATCTTGACGGATGCTCAGCCGCCGCGACGTCACCGATCTTCGCCTTTACCTCCTCGTAAGCCGCCTTTGCGGACGCGAGCGAGTGATTTCCGTCACCTACCGCGAAGAGCAGGGGAGAGAGCGACGCGTTGCCGTAACGCTTTTCCATAGAAGCGGGAGAGGCAAGCTCCTCAAGAGCGCTTGCAACCCTTGCCTTGCTTTCCTCACTCAAAAAGCGTCCTCGTATGCGACCGCCTCCAAGCATAAGCTCGGTGTCGTACGCGATCTCTCCGTCCTCGTCAATAAGCGGCTCGATGACCGTTCTGTCGGAGTCGTCTATGAGCAAAATGACGTGCGGAAGCTCTATCTCCGCATCTCTGCGTATTGCCACGCGGGGCGGTATTCTTTCTACGACGGTGGCTTCGGTTGCTCGGATAAGAGAGCTTGCTCCCTTTTTGTAGTCGTAGCATTCAAGGTCTACCGCCGCAACTATCCCGCGGCGCGTTTTGCCGTCGGACTGCGTTCTTTCTACGAATATCTGCGAGCTTGGGTGATTTACAAGCACGTCCTCAAGATATTGCTTCATAGTCTTGTTTATGTTGGGTATTCTTTGCTCTCCCTCGGAAAGATATACCTCGGGAAGTATCAGGCGGAGCGTTGAGGGGGCATCGCCGACTATATTCTCGGCATTCTCCCAATATTGCGGCTCACTTGTGAATTGGTCGCAAGCGACCACCGCCCATTTTTTTGCGTCTGTCTTGTTAAATTCGGGGAGCAGTATATCTGCGCTTTTGTAACAGTTTTTCATAAAATTCTCCTTATCAGTCGGGTAAGAACCTCTCAAAAATGGTGTGAAGGCTCTTTGTGTGACACGTTCTGTATTGTTTTTGATTTCTTACGGTCCAAACAAATCCTCTGCATTTAAATAAAGAAACGCAAAGACGGAAGGACAGATTTTTCGTTTTCGTACCGCTTACCGAAATAAAATCGGGTCTTGAAAGTACGTTTAAAAGTAAATTTGACAGCATAAATGCGGTGAGTTTTGGGGCTTTTCTTCCCTTGACCTCTTTTACACCCGTAAAAAGCTGACCTCGCGCGAAGCGCGGGCGGTGTTTTTTAAACCAGCGGAGTATTTGCGGATTGAAGGACTGTACGGCAAACGCCCCCGAATACACGTCAAGCATTCGGGAAAGCTTTTGGCACAGAGCCTCTTCCTTGCCTTCGCCTTTTATTTCTATAAGCAGTGGCACTCTGCCGTCAACCAGTGTGAGCACCTGCTCAAGAGTGGGGATAGTATACTGTGTATTTGCAAGCCGCAAGGAGGTAAGAGTTGCGCGCTTGTTGGCGCTAAGTCTTGAATTTACGCCGCACATCCTTTTAAGTCCTACGTCGTGGAATACCATAACCTCTCCGTCCGCCGATAGCTGAACGTCAAGCTCGATACCGTATCCGTGCTCAACCGCGAGAAAAAAAGCGGGCAGGGAATTTTCGGGATATTGCTTACTGTGAAGCCCTCGGTGGGCGTAGTCGGTGGTGAGCATATCCATATCCGCGCGGTCGGACACCCTCGGCATTATGAGAAACACGTACACCGAGCCTGATATGACGGTCAAAAGAAACGCGACGGTTATCGCTATCGTCATACTTTTTTTCTGTTCCTTATCATATAGTCGGCTCTCATAACTGCCGCCTGAGTTTTTCCGTCGGGCACCTCGCCCAAAGCTATCATGTCTACAAGCTCACAAAGGGGAATGCGCTTTATCTCGATAAATTCGTCGTCATCAAAATGCGTATCTCCAAATTCAAGTCCCTCGGCAAGATACATATATATTTTTTCGGAAAGTATTGCGGGTGAGCCGAGATACACTCCCATATAGGTAAGTGACTTGCAGCTCGCGCCCGTTTCCTCCTTCAGCTCGCGCAGGGCTGCGGACAAAGGCTCTTCGTCGGGAGTATCAAGCTTGCCTGCGGGGATCTCCAGCATCATCTGACCTACGGCGTATCGGTATTGATTTACGCACACGACCTCTCCCTCGTCGGTTATCGGGACTATGCAAACAGCGCCGTTGTGACGGCAAAATTCACGAAAGCCCTCTTTGCCGTTTGGAAGATAGACCTCGTCTCGGTAAAGATGAAGCACCCTTCCGTCAAAAATAAGCTGTGATGATTTTTGTTTTTCTTCAAATGATTTCATATCTTTCACGTTATATCACCTCAAAAAAATCAATACACAATAATTATACAACATTATTAAGTTAAAATCAATAGCAGATTTGATTTTTTACTTGATTTGCGGACGAATTTGTGGTAGAATATAAATACACTTTGAAAAAGGACGGTTTTTATGAAGCACGTTGATATATACACCGACGGCGCGTGCCGCGGAAATCCAGGTCGCGGCGGCTGGGGCGCGATACTCGTATTCGGCGGAATTGAGAAGGAGATGTCGGGCGGAGAGAGTATGACGACCAACAACAGAATGGAGCTTATGGGCGCTATATGCGCGCTTGAAGCCCTCAAGGAGCCGTGCGAGGTAACACTGACGTCGGATTCAAAATATCTCACCGACGCGATAAACAAGGGGTGGCTTGAGTCTTGGAAGCAGAGAGGCTGGAAAAAGGCTGACAAGTCTGCGGTGCTTAATCCCGAGCTTTGGCAGAGACTCGACGGACTTCTCGCAAAGCACAAGGTGACGTTCGTATGGGTGCACGGTCACGCGGGACACGCGTATAACGAGCGCTGCGACGTTCTTGCGACGACGTTTGCCGATTCGCTTTAATGATCTTTGGAAAGGAATTACAAAATGACGGATAAGGAAATAGCGGAGATACGCCGCAGATTCAGACAGGACAAATGCAATATAAGCCGTATAAGAGGCTGTTACGTAAATGAAAACAAGGAGATAATTTCGGAGTTTGATCAGAGTCTTGGACTTATGTCCGAGGACGATGCGGACGCAATGCTTCGCGTTCTTAAAAAAACGCTTTCGGGCGTTCCGGGCAGAAATCTTCTTGACATAGATTTCTCCACTTATCAGGTGGCGGAGAGTGAGGAGCATAAGCTGCTTACGGCTCTGAGAAGCTCACAGCTTACCGACGGCGAGGCGGTACATACGCTTTACGGAAAAATAATAGAAACGCTTGATATTGATTCGGGATATCTCATACTTCTTGCGTACGACAGCTACGACGTGTTCAAAAAGAGCGCGGACGGAGAGCTTGAGACGGAATCGTCGAGCGTTTTCAATTACTTTTTGTGCAGCGTTTGCCCTGTAAAAACGGGAAAGGCAACGCTCAGCTACTATCTGCCGGGCAAATGCTTCCGCACCGTGGCGGCTGACACGGTGATCGGCGCACCCGAGCTTGGCTTTATGTTCCCCGCGTTTGACGACCGCGAGACGAATATATACGGCGCGCTTTACTATACGAGAAAGCTCGATAACAGCCACGACGACACAGCGCGCGCCCTCTTTGATTCCGCGCTACCCATGCCTGCGGCAACTCAAAAGGAGACGTTTGGCGAGATACTTGAGGAGACAGTGGCGGAGGAGTGCAATATGAGAGTTGTACGCACCGTACATTCTCAGATATGCTCTATGATAGAGGAGCATAAGGAGCAGAAATGCGAGGAAGCTCCCGTGCTTACCAAGGAGGACGTGAGCGAGATGCTCCGATATAGCGGAGTAAAGGAGGAGAGCGTTGAGAGGTTTTCGGAGAAGTTTGACGAAGCCTTCGGAAAGGACGCGGTGCTTAATCCAAAGAACATAGCCGACGTAAAAACTCTCAACGTAAAGACCGACGAAATGAACGTAAAGGTAGCGGCGGGGCACAGCGACGTCGTTGAGACCCGTATCATCGACGGAGTGAGATATATACTTATCCGAGCGGACGGAGTGGTAACCGTAAACGGGGTCAATATCAATATAAAATAAATTTTTTCGGAAATTTTGAAAAAACTCTTGCAAAAAGGGAAACTATATGGTATAATACCTTTGTTTGCGAACTGATGTCAAAGAACATCGGAATAAAAGAAACGAGGTAAATGAAAAATGAAATCAGGAATTCATCCCAATTACGAAGAGTGCGTTGTTCGTTGCGCTTGCGGCGAGACCGTAACCACCAAGTCCACTAAGGGCGGCGAGATGAGAGTTGAAATCTGCTCTAAGTGCCACCCCTTCTTCACAGGTAAGCAGAAGTTCGTTGATGCGGGCGGACGCGTTGATAAGTTCAAGAAGAGACTTGAGAGCGTAAACAAGTAATCGAGATATTACAGATAAAAGCAGGCGTGCCTCGTTGCATACCTGCTTTTGTTGGTTTTTGGTGTGAAAGGAGAATATTATGGAAGAAAAAAACATACGCGACCGAGCGGTGCTCGTAGGGCTTGTGCTTGGAAACGACACACAAGAAAACGTCGACAAAAGCCTTGACGAGCTTGAACGTCTGCTTGAAACGGCGGGCGGAGAATGCGTGGCAAGGCTTACGCAGAACAAGGATACGCCTGACGTGCGCACCGTAATAGGAAGCGGAAAGGCGTCGGAGCTTGCGTATATCTGCGCTTGTAACGACGTAACGCTCGTTGTGTTTGACTGCGAGATGTCTCCGTCACAGATAAGAAATCTTGAGGATATCGTGGGCGACGGCATAAGAGTTATTGACCGTTCCATGCTCATTCTCGATATATTTGCGTTACACGCGGTAACGGGAGAGGGAAAGCTTCAGGTCGAGCTTGCCCAGCTCAAATATACCGCACCGAGACTTATGGGACACGGTACTGAGTTGTCAAGGCTCGGAGGCGGAATAGGCACGAGAGGTCCGGGTGAGTCAAAGCTTGAAACTGACCGCCGTCATATGCAAAGGCGAATACATGCGCTTGAAGCGCAGATCGCGGAAATGGACAAAAACCGCAAAACCATGCGCGCGGCTCGCGAGAGAAGCGGCATTACGGAGGTGGCTATCGTCGGTTACACGAATGCGGGAAAGTCCACCTTGCTCAACAGACTCACTGACGCGGGGATACTTGCGGAGGACAAGCTGTTCGCAACGCTTGATCCCACGACGAGAAAATTCAGCTTACCCTCGGGAGAGTCGGTATTGCTTACTGATACGGTAGGCTTTATAAATAAGCTGCCTCACCACTTGGTAAGAGCGTTTCGCTCCACGCTCGAAGAAGCGTGTCTTGCGGATATTCTTATGATAATAATAGATGCGTCCGATGAAAACGCGGGGGAGCAGCTTCGCGTTACAGAGGATTTGCTCTGCCAGCTCGGAGCGTCGGATAAGCCTATGCTATACGTTTTCAACAAATGTGACAGGGGAGTTGCGGATCTTGGCAGATTGGGAAGAGAAGCGGCAGATAACGTGGTGTATATTTCCGCGCTTACGGGACAGGGCTGCGAGCAAATGGTTCAAAAGCTTGAGGGCATGGCTCTTTCGGGCAAGAAACGTGTGACTTATTTTATCCCCAACAGCGACGGTGGTGCGCTGAACACTCTTTACAAGTACGCGACGGTGGAAAACGTGGTATACGGCGCGGACGGTATGACCGTGGAAGCCTTGGCGGATAGCCGCGCTCGCGGTATGATGAAAAAATACGCTACGGACGACGTTGTGGATGAGGAAGAGGGCGATTTTTCGTCAGAACTTTCTTAAAAGAAAGTTCCGACACCTCAAAGAACTTATAAGCAGGGCTATAGAATAATGGCGTGGTATATGCTGTCATTTGGAGCTTGTTTGCTTTAAGGAAAACACGGTGATTGGCTGTGTTTTGCCATGATCCGTAGGGGGGCGACGTCCTCGACGCCCCGTGAGATGTTCGTACGAATTATAAGGCGGAAATCTTTGTCAAAACCTTATTTTGTAGGGACAGGCGTCCTCGACTGTCCTTAAAACGCCGATGAAAACGACGTGTAATCTAAAACTGAAAGGAAGAATTTTCGTGGAACTGTTAAGTGATACCTTTACAACGCTTTCGGGAAGCTCTTGCGTGGAATTTGAGGAGAAAAAATCGCTCTTTATAGGTCGCGCTTTGCGGACGGACACGGAAGAAGAGGCGCAGGAATTTATTAAGAAAATAAAAAAGCAACACGCCGATGCTACGCACAACGTGTTCGCTTATACTATGAATAAAGGAATTCTCGCCAGATATTCCGATGACGGTGAGCCGCAGGGAACGTCGGGTATGCCTACGCTTGATGCCATAAGAAAAAGTGGAGTTGACAATGCTTGCGTTGTAATAACGAGATATTTCGGCGGAACACTGCTCGGCGCGGGCGGACTTGTACGCGCGTATTCCCACACGGCGTCCTTAGCTCTTGAGGCGGCGGGGATAGTCACCTACGAGCCTTATTCTGAGCTTGAGTTGCGGTGCGGATATTCGGAATATCAAAGGTACAGCGCGTATTTTGCCGACAAGGGTGTTTTGGTTGACGATACGTTATATGAGGCTGACGTGACCGTAAGGTTTGCTGTGAAGCGCAGAGAGAGAGACGGACTTATAAAAAAGATAACTGAGATGAGCTACGGTAAGGACGTTCCGTCGCTCGTGGGAGAAAGATATGATTACCGTTAAGACGAGATTCTTGCTGCTTATATTGTGTCTGGTTTTGCTTGCCGGGTGCTCTGCGAATTTAAATGATGGATTTGACGTTGCGGCGGATATGCTTGAGGATTCGGAGAAAAAGAATATTTCCTGTGAGATAGTGTACGCCGACGGCGCGTCTGCCGAATTGGTCGAGGAGGCAAAGTCATTGGCGGCGGAAATTGAGGAACAGACGGAAATGGATACTCTCACCCGCTCGGAAGTCGAAGGCTACTCTCAGAAGGTGCTTTACGTTGTTCTCGGACGAACGGACGACGGATATACGGAGCATTGGTTTGACAAAATGCGCTCGGATGATTATATTTGCAGAGTGAGCGAAAACGTTATGGCACTTGGCGGAGTTTCGGACAAAGCGACGCTTGCCGCGATAGATGCCTTCAGAAATGACGTATTGCCCACGGCGGAATACGGTTGGCTGGGAGACGACGGTACTCTCTTTTCTTATGCGGGCGAATATGAAATGGACGGCGTGTATTTGAACGGATATGCGTGGGGAGACTATACCTTGCTAGTATCAGGTGCAGAGCTTCTGCACGCCGCTGAGGATATAAGAGCGAGAGTTGCTGACAGATCGGGCGAGTATCCGCGCATACGGATAGGACAAAAGGGCAGTGAGGCGAAAGAGATAATAATATCGGTGAACGAAGAGCTTGATATGCCCACGGCTGAGCTTCGGGCAGAGGGCACGGACGTTTACGTGCAAAGCGACAGTGTGTACGGAATATACGAGGGCTTGGACAGGCTATACTCTCAGATACTTGACAGCACTTGCGAAAACACGGCGCGAGTGGAGATATCCAAGAAGCTTGAATATAAGTATTTTGACGGTAGAATAAGCGTGGCGTGTATTTCTGCGGATATGAATGCGTCTCTTGATGAGGAGCGAATGAAAGAGGCGGCTAAAGATATTATTGATAGAAAAATCGATATTGTCGTAGTAAAATTGGGAAATGACAATTTTTTGAATTTTAAGAATCAAAATCAAATAAGCCAAAATTATAATGTCATATTCGAGAATGAAGTGGGCGCAGCATATGCCAGAAAAGACACGGTGATTATTTCCGATATCAATTCAGGTGAGCTTGGAGAGGGAAGAATTGCTGAATTTCAAGTCAAGACGGTAAGCGGAGAAAAGAGCTACAGCTTTATTTCTTCATGGGGAGAGGTTGACGGAAGCGCGCTTTCGTCAAAAATATCGAGTGCCGTGGGAGATACCGTTGCGGTGATAGCGGCTTCGGCGCAGATATCGGCAGAGGGGTGCCGCGCTGATATAGATGCAAGAGAGTACGGGGTACAAATACTTTCAGATATTAATATTGAGCATAGTGCACGCGAGTTTGAAAATCGGTATGGATATACCTTGGCAACCGTTAAATTAAAGAACAGTCACCCACGGGCATTATCATAGAATATTTTCCAGAGATATACGTTCGTAGCGAACGATATCGTCAAGCGCGTTGCAGAACAGAACGCAGCGCTGTCTTATTTCCCACTCATTGTCGTAAAGACACGCTTCCTTCAGCGACAAAAGATTTTCCGTGGCGCGATCTATCTCTCTAAGCCCCGCACTTAAGCTGAAGAAAACGCGACTGTTTTCCCAAATTGAATAAAGCTTTTCAACGGCTTCCTCTCTTTGGGAGCCGTTTTCGCATATTTCCATGGCGAGCGCCCTCATATTTTCAACACGGTCACCGACGAAGGCGGCATTTAAAATCGTAACTGAAAGAACGCTTATTAAAAGAACTATTGAAAGTATAACGGCTTTCATTACGCATCCTCCTTGAAAATGATCCGTTCCTCTCCCGCATCGTTGACGAGCATTAAGAATACGTCGGAGATGCTTCGACCTTGCTTGCTTAATCTGTGAGATAACTGCGCCTTGGAAAGCCCGACCTGAGCCATTCCAAACTTGTTTGCCGCGCCGTTATCTATTATAATATGGAAAATACCCGTATCCTTCGTCTTTATTTGCAGCTGTTCACAGGAGGGGGTGGCGGCGCGCGGCTTGGGAATAACGGTTATCTTTCCGCTTTTTTCAAGTATGGCAAAGGAAACGTCGTTTATATCGATATATCCGTTTTGCCTTAACTCGGTCATAAGCTCGTCGTTTGATATTCTTGCCTCAAACATTGCTTTTCGCTGCATCCTTCCGTTTACGATAAGCGTCGAGGGACGGGCGGTTATTAGCTTTTTGAATTTAGGGAAGCGTACGGTGAGAGCGGACGAGCATATCTCAAACGAAATAAGAACGGCTATGGGGATCACCGCGTGAGATAAAGGTAGGGTGTTGTCAGTTATAGGAAGTGATGCTATCTCGGAAATAAGCAGAGTCGTTACCAAATCCGCGACCTCAAGCTCGCCTATCTGCCTTTTTCCCATAAGCCTCATAGCTGTCATAAGTATAACGTAAACGATTATAGTCCGTAAAAGTATTGTTGTCATTTGCCACCTCACGAGTTAAATACGGGTTTATTATTTGTGTATTTCTCCAAAACAATGCAAAAAAATAAAAAAATTCAAAAAACCTCTTGACAAACCAAAAAAAATGAGATATAATATGCGAGTCGCTTTTGAGAAAGGGCGAGGATACCGCAGGCAAGAGAGACACCTTGAAAAACTTTTTTAAAAAAAATCAAAAAAAGTATTGACAAGGGGAAACGGATGTGGTATAATATTCAGGCTGTCCTCGAGAGAGGGTAGCGAGAGATCATTGAAAATTGAACAACAAAAGAGATTGTACAAAGCATTGCGAAGTGCGAAATACAGATCTCGTCAATAAGAGTTATATATACTCAACAAAGTAAAAGAAGCTAAGAAAGAATAGCTCGAAAAGGTTGTA
>JAZOON010000066.1:0-4703 GCA_045655045.1 Eubacteriales bacterium
AAAGACCGTCTATCTTCGGCTCTACCGAGTAGGCGGGCTTTTCAATTTTTTCTCCGACTCTTACGCAGAAATCCTCAAGCTCGTCAAATGAAAAGACGTCGGAAAGAGAGTCCATTCTGTAAGAGTGGACGAATTTTTCAAATTTATCAAGGGCTCTGCCGCCTACCCGCACCGTGGGCGAGGTCGGGTCGTAAAGCTCGGGGTATTCCGCCTCAAGCGCGACAAGCTCGGCGTACATCATATCGTATTCGTAATCGGATATCTCGGGCGAATCGTAAACGTAATACCTTTCCGAGTGATACGCAAGACGCTCGCGCAGATTCTTTACCTTTTCCAATATATGTGCAGATATCTCTTTTTTCATTTTTCGTCTCCGCATAAAAAATATATATTTTCAGACTGTCGAAAAATTAACTTAATCCTCTCACCGCTTCGCGGAGCTCTCCCACAGGGCGAGCCGAAAATAACTTTACCGACACACTTATATACATTTTATTATATCATATTTCTTTCAAAAAATCAACTTACTTTCTCTAACAAAATAATGAAAAAACGATTTTTAAAAGCAAGCCGCTCTCTCAAAAAAGGCGTGGCAAACAAAAATCAAAAAAAATTTTTGAAAATTTTATTTTTTGTAGTCAGGGTGTAGTCATCGTATGGTAAAATACCCTCACAAAGCCCAAAAAATCGAATTTGGGCAAAAAAAGGGCGGTTAGGGAACGCTCAAAAAAATTTTTCTTATTAAAGGAGAAACAAAAAATGAAAAAAAGAAGAACACTTATTATCTCTCTTTTGCTCGTAGCAGCAATCGCACTCGGCGTTGGTTATGCGGCAATTTCCGGTAACCTTGCTATCCAGGGTAAGGTAGTTTCAAAGGCTCAGCCCTTCAACGTACACTTTGTCAAATTTACCCCCGGAACTGCACATTCAGTACTTAACAATTCCCCTGCTATTGCTTGCGATACCGTGCTTACTGAAGCTGCTCCCGCTAAATCGATTATGCTTAACGTAAGCGGTATGTCCACGGGTGCGAGCGACGATAGCGGAGCTGACAGAGATACTGTATCGGCTGTAATCACCATAAAGAATGAAAACGATACTACGATGGATCTGGACGTACAGGCTATTCAGTACGGAGCCTCCTTAAACGCGCTCACGAATACCCCCTCTGAATATTTTAAGGTGGATGTTGCTTGGAAGGATAACGTAAAAACCCTTGCGCCCGATGAAACCACCGAGATTACCGTTACCGTAACGATGATACAGTCTTGCGTTGACGAATTCACGGAATACTTCCAGATTACGCTCGTTGGTAACAACCAAGTTACTGCTCCGTAATTGAACAATAGTTTAATTTTAAATATTAACTAAAAAAACGCGAAAGGAGGACCGCAGATGACGAAAGATAAAAAGGTTCTTTATACTGTTTCATTTCTAATATTTGCGGTTCTCTTCGCCGCGCTGTTTGTCAACGTAGTCAGTAGTAAGATAGTTGCGGCTTGCACACTGCTACCGATGGCGGTCGCGACCTGTCTGGCGATAAAAAAAAGACGCTCTTTATCAATAAACAAAAAGGAAGTATTGCTTTTTTCGAGCATCGTAGGCGTTTTGTACGTCGTGCTTTATCAAATGACAGGATTGTTTCTCTCATTTTACAAAAATCCCTATTTTGTAAGTATTGAAACATTTTTCACCACCATTCTTCCACTGGCGATAATAATTATCTCAACGGAAATAATAAGAGCCGTTATGCTAGCGCAAAACGACAAGCTCACAAGCGTTATAGCTTATCTTTCATGTACTGTGGCGGAATTGTTTACACTCTTGAACGTAGCAGAGATAACGAGCTTTAACCGCTTTATGGACTTTATAGGTCTTGCGCTCTTCCCCGCAATAAGCGCAAACATTTATTATCATTACGTATCCAAAAGATACGGAATGGCGCCCAATATTGCATTCAGACTTATAACAACACTTTACATTTATTTCATTCCAATGGTAACGGGGATGTCGGATTCGCTTACCTCGTGTATCAAAATAATGCTCCCGATAATCGTGCTTGTCCTCACGGTGGCTTTGTTTGATAAAAAGAAGAAAAACGCCGTGCAAAAAGGAAGAAAGCTTGGCTTGATAGGCTCGGCTTTAGCCGTGACTGTCATCGTATCGGTCGCTATGTTAGTCTCCTGCCAGTTCAGATTCGGCGCGCTCGTTATAGCGACGGAAAGTATGACGGGCGAGATAAACAAGGGCGACGTAATAGTTTATGAAAGATACGACGGTCAGGCTCTTAAAGAAGGACAGGTTATCGTCTTTCTCCAAGGCGATGCAAAAATCGTCCACAGAGTGGTCGCGGTGGAAAATATCGGCGGAGAGGTCAGATATTACACCAAGGGTGACGCCAACGAGGATCTTGACAGAGGCTACAGAGTAGCATCTGACATCGTTGGAACCACCGATATGAAGCTCGCCTTTATAGGCTATCCCACCTTGTGGATAAGAGAATTTATAAAAAACTGAAAGAAAGGAGGTTACATAAATGTCGGAATCTGAAAAGAAAAGAAGAAAAGATTACAGAAAAAACCGTGAAAAATGGATATTCGCCCAATCGGTCATTATCACAGTAGTCACGGTCGCTATACTGATATCCACACTCGTTTCGGTTCAGCTCAACAAGGATTATTATATCAAGTACCGCGAGAACGGAAGCATTGACTACGACGTTTTCCTTAAGGAGAACGAGTTCTACGAGTCTAATTATCTCGACGGAAATCAGTCCTACGTCGCATCTCTTATCGATAAGATAATAACCAATTTCTATTACGAGATAGATATGGACGCGGACGACGTCAATTACCGCTATTCGTACACCATAAAGTCAAGGCTTGAAATTATTGACAATTCCTCGGGCGTTGCGATATACAATCCCGAATACGAGCTTGTAAGCGCGCAGAACAGACTGCAAAACAGCTCAAACCGTCTTACGGTAAACGAAATAGTCGTCCTGAATTACGACGAATACAACGATCTTGCAAACCGCTTTTTAGAGACGTATTCACTTACGAATACGACAAGCAATATAGTGGTTACGCTTAACGTTGACGTCCTGAGCGACTGTAACGCGTTCTCGGGAAGCAGTGTAGACAGCTATTCATCCGAATTACGTATACCTCTTACGACCAAGACGGTCAATATTAAAATGACGTCATCGGTTCCCGCCGAGGAAGCGAAGATGATCGCCTGCACAAGAGGAGCAGGCAGCGAGGTGTTCAAGACTACGGCTATAGTGCTTGGAGTTGTTGACGCTATGCTGATATTGCTTCTCGTAGCGTTCATTTACCTTACGAGAACTGACGACATTACTTATACCGCGCGTGTCAAGAAGATACTGTCGCAGTACAAGTCCTATATCCAGAAGATCAAGAATATCTTCGACTCTCGCGGCTATCAGATAATCACTGTCGATACGTTCGACGAGCTGCTTGAGATAAGGGATACCATTCAGGCGCCTATCCTTATGTATGAAAATGAGGATAAGACCTGCGCTAAGTTTATGATCCCCACGGATAGCAAGCTGCTTTACCTCTATGAGATAAAGATAGACGGATATACTGAGCCCGAGCAAGAGCCCGAGGCGCAGAGTGAGCCTGCTACGGTGGTAAGACCTAACATCACGAATATCGTTCGTCCCGTCGTTAAGGTGGTAGTTACTCCGCCTGCACCAAAGTCCGAGCCCGAGGCTGATATCGAGACTGTTCTCGAGGACGCTGAGGTTGATGTCGAGGCAGAGGGCGAGGAGCTCCCTGAGGTTTCGGCTACCGTTGAGGAAGCCGAGGCTGAGGTTGACGAAATTCTCGCAGCTATTCCTGTGGCTGACGAGGAGACCATCGATGCAAACACGGTAGACGCGATAGACATTTTCTGGGAAGAAAGAACGCACAAGACTTACCGTTACGATCCCGACGGCAACGAGGTTGAGGAAGGAGACGTCGTTCTCGTTCCCACCAGAGACGAAGCAAACGACAAGGACGTCGTTCGCGAGGCAGAGGTAGCGCGCGGAAATTACAAGATAGACGCCGATACCCTTGACCGTCCCCTCAAAAAAATAATAGGCGTTGTCAGAAAAAAAGCGGAGAAGATTTTCACCGCTATGATAACTCCCGAGGAAGAAAACAAGGATAACGAGTAATTAATTGAAAGGAGAGTGTGATACTTATGAAGATTTGGATAAAATTCTTACTTGGTATCACACTCTCCCTGTGCTGTGCTTTTTGCTGCGTCGGATACGCAGCGATAAGCGGTAGCTTATCAGTGCAAGGAGAGGTTGACGTCGCTCCGCCAAAATCGGTCTATATTACATCTGTCTCTACAAGCGGAAAAAACGGAGGCGTTGCTGAAGTCAATAATTTCAGCTTGACGGTGCTAAATAGCTACGTACGCCTTGCTAACAGAAAAAACAGTACTGCGACCTTTACCATTACTGTATACAATAACAGCGACGTGGTTCAAGGCTACAATGCAATGATATATACGGTTGGCGACGCCACCTATGATAACGAAAATATCGTTCTCAAGCCTGATATAAAGCGTAGAACCGCCATAAATCCGGGAGAATTCCTTACGTTTAACGTTACCGCATCCTTCGTTACGTTAAATCAAGGGGTTACGGCAAACTATGTTCTGAATTCTATAGTTAACTATGAATT
>JAZOON010000067.1:0-3783 GCA_045655045.1 Eubacteriales bacterium
GATAGGACGCGTATTCATAGATATTTGCCGTGGCTTTGGAATGAACGTTTTAGCTTACGACAAGTACCCCGCCGAGGGACTCGATAACGGCGAAACGGTAAGATACGCGACGCTTGACGAGCTGTTTGAAAAGAGTGATATTATATCGCTGCACTGTCCGCTTACGGAGGATACCGAGCATATAATAAACACCCGAACCATTGAGAAGTGCAAAAAGGGAGTAGTTATCATAAACACCTCAAGAGGCGCGCTCGTGGATGCTGAGGCGTTGCTTGCCGCTATAAAATCACGAAAGGTAGGCGCGGCATGTCTTGACGTTTACGAGGAGGAGAGCGATTTCTTTTTTGAGGACTTTTCAGGACATATTATGGAGGACGATACGCTGGCGCGGCTCATTTCCATGCCGAACGTTATAGTAACCTCCCATCAGGCGTTTTTAACCGAGGAAGCGTTATCAAATATAGCGGAGACAACTGTAAATAATATAATTGATTTTTCAAAAAATGCGCAATGCTCAAACGAGATATGCTACAGATGCGGTCGTACGGAGGATTGCAAAAAGGGAAAATGCTTTTAAAAAATTTTTATACAAAGGAGAAGAAAAAATGAAAAAGTATGTATGCGATGTTTGCGGCTGGGAGTATGACGAGGAAGTCGGCTATCCCGAGGGCGGCATAGCAGCAGGAACGAAGTTCGAGGATCTTCCCGAGGATTTCGAGTGTCCTCTCTGCGGAGTGGGCAAGGACAGCTTCAGCGAAGCTGAATAATAATTATTTTTGGGCTGTCTTTTTGACAGCCCAAAAAGGAGTTACATATGGAACTTGTATTATTAACGGCACTGGGCGTGGGCGGAGCTACAGTGATAGGAGCGGTTATAGGCTTCGTATTCAAAAAGCTTTCCCACAGATTTTCAGATATAGTTTTATCGTTTGCGGCGGGCGTTATGCTTGCGGCAGCGGTTATCGGACTTGTAATACCGTCGATAGAATACGGCGGAAAATACGGACTTGTAATAACGGTTGCGGGGATATTTGCGGGCGCGATATGCTTAAATCTTATAGATAAAGCCGTTCCTCACCTGCACAAAATGGCTGGGGCTGATATTGAGTCTCATAAAAGCACCGAGCTTAATAAGGTTCTGCTTTTCGTGACCGCTATCGCCATTCACAATCTTCCCGAGGGTATTGCGGCGGGTGTTGGATTTGGCGCGGGAGACACGTCTCAGGCGCTTATAATTGCAGGCGGCATAGCGCTTCAGAATATTCCCGAGGGAATGGTTATAATAGCTCCCATGCTTGCGGCGGGCGTAAAGCCTTCGCGTACGTTCGTGCTTGCTATGCTTACGGGCGTTATCGAGGTCGTAGGAACGCTCATAGGCTATTTTGCGGTCAGTGTGGCTTCTGCTATACTTCCGTTTGCCTTGGCGTTTGCGGGAGGAACGATGCTTTACGTTATAAGTGACGAGATGATACCCGAGACTCACGCCCACGGACATGAAAGAGGGGCAACGTACGCACTGCTTGCGGGATTCTGCCTTATGCTTGTGACCGACGTTCTGTTGGGATAAAAAAATCCGCTTTTTATAAGCGGATTTTTTTAATCATTCTCATCAAATCTCTCCGTTTCAACTACGTCAAGACCTCTGAGAATGGCGTATTTTTCCGTTTCCTTAAGACCTTGGCAAAGAGAGGAGCGCAACAGCTTAACGGTCACTTCGCAAAGTATAAGCAACGCCGAGCAGAGGAAGGCGAGAACCGTAAATATAATACCTTTCTCGGATACCGTTATCGTTTTTTCGGTTAGCGCGGCTAATGACATAACGACGAGCAATACTGCGGTACAGCTTGTCGCAAATATATTTGAGTCCTTGTTGCTGTTTGACATTCCCCCAAGCTTTGAGAGCAGGGCGGGGAGAAGGGAAAGTGTGACCGCAAGGGCTGCTATTCCAATGAAGGCAAGGAAAATAAATCTGAATTGTACGAGAAATTCTTCGCCGTATTCCTTGGAACGAATGTAAGGTATAGCTCTTTTTCCGATAAGCGCGGTGTACTGACCAATAATTTCTGATTTTGCTATACAGAAAAACAGTCCGAAATAAAGTGCTGTCTGGATAGCCGCCGCAGATTGTATGACGTTCAAATACGTCCGTCCTACAGGACTGTATTTTTTGTGGCGACAGGAAAAAGCAGAAAAGGCAAAGCCGAATACGCAAGCGGCAAGTCCTATTAAGATACCGACAGAGAGATTCACACTACTGTCAAACAGCAGAACCGCGAGCACTATAAGGTAAGCGCGGGAAGCTCTTCTGAAGGATTTCATTATCCAAAGGTAACGCTTTTCAGGCCTTTTGACATACACGAGAAGTCCGATAAGCGTTATTAAAAGCGCCAAAAACAGAGAAATTGGAAGAACTACCGTCATAACGAGCATTATTATCATGATAATACCCATAAGCGTTCCCTGGGAATACGCCGACACTACGGTAGCGCCGAGAGCTACTATGTTGGAGAAATCCTTATCGGATACTATGTGCTTGGTATCGTTCGCGATCTGTCGAAGATTGCTGTACGCCTGATGATAGTCATTGACGCTCGACGCATTTCTTACCTCCGAGAGCCGCATCATTCCACTATAAAGCCTCGTTACGTCTTTTATCTTCGTTCCCGCCTTGAAAAAAAGGACGAGATTTACGTTCAGCTTGTCAGGGAAATCGATAGAGATGCTTTCCCCGTCCGAAATCATGGGGTCGTTTATAACCTCTTCAATTTCATAAACAGCGGATTGCATTTTTTGAGGTATATCTACGTCAATGGAATAAAGCGGTATAAAAGAGGCGGCAAACATCAAAACGATGAGCAGAACGCAAACGAGCGTTTGCGTCCGTCTCCACGCGTTGCCGTTTTTAGTCTTATTGTCCATACAAACGCTCCTGAAATTAATACACAATAATGATACCACAAAAAGCGTATAATGTCAAGAATAAAAAGAGGTCGGCTCAAAAATGAGCCGACTTCTTTATTATATTTCAAAGCCGCAGCTTGGAAAAGCCGTGGGCATTTCGGAAAAACCGTACCTTGCGGAGCAGTTGAGCGATGACTCTATTCTAAGGAGTCTGTTGTACTTTGCAACTCTTTCACTGCGACAGGGCGCACCCGTCTTGATAAAGCCCGAGCCGAGCGCGACAGCGATATCCGCGATGGTCGTGTCCTCGGTATCTCCCGAACGGTGGGAGAGTATAAATCTGTAGCCCGCGTTTTTCGCAACGTGAACGGTTTCAAGCGTTTCGGTAAGCGTACCTACCTGATTTGGCTTTATAAGAATTGCGTTTGCAATTCCTTTTTCAATACCCGCCGACAGTCGCTTGGCGTTTGTGACAAACAGATCGTCGCCGACAAGCATTATTTTTGAGCCAAGCCTTTCGGTTATCTCTATCCAACCTTTTTCGTCGCGTTGATCAAGTGCGTCCTCGATAGACATTATAACGGGGAAGCGGTCAACGAGAGATTGCCAATAGGAGATAAGCTCGGATACGGACATTTTCTTACCCGTCTTGGGAAGAACGTAGCTTTCGGTGTTCTCGTCAAACCACTCCGATGCCGCCGCGTCAAGCGCAATTCGTATTTTCTCCGTATCATAACCCGCAATTCCGATAGCCTCGATTATAAGCTCGATAGCAGCCTCGTCACTTTCAAGCACGGGCGCAAAGCCGCCCTCGTCGCCGACAGACGTGGAAAGTCCCTTTGACTTAAGAAGTCTGCCGAGCGCGTGATATATCTCGCTTCC
>JAZOON010000068.1:0-2462 GCA_045655045.1 Eubacteriales bacterium
CTTGGCAAGCAAAGTCCGCGCTCAAAAATATCCGCTCCGACGTCTATGGTAGCACCCATATCTATATAAGCGTTGCTCGCTCCTCTGCCGCTTCCGTTTACTGTCACGAAGCCGTTCATACGGAAGATTGGCTGCATATGCATAGGCTTCCATATAGGTCTGCCCTCGGCGTTATATTTTGCGAGCACATCAAGTATCTCCGTCGGACAGCTCTTCCCTTTTTCCTTTACGTAACAAGCCTCGCTGTCGCTTCTTACCTGCCTACACATAGCATCCTTGTCTATTATCATACAAGACAGCCAGAAGTTCGGCTCTGATGACGTCGCATCGTAAGGGTTCATAGCTACGGGCAAGCCCTCAAAGCCTTTTTTATATCTCTCGTAGATTTCTCTCTTTTGTCTGATATGCTCATCAAGATGCGGATACTGTCCTCTTACGACCCCCGCCACGACGTTACTCATACGGTAGTTATATCCTATCTCCTCATGCTGATACCACGGCGCGTTTTCTCTGCTTTGCGTAGACCATTTTCTCGCTCTGTCAGCCGCACTCCTATCGTCCGTCAAAAGCATTCCGCCCGAGCTTCCCGTTATTATCTTGTTTCCGTTAAAGGATATGGCGTTGTACCTTCCAAATGTTCCCGTCTGCGCCCCTTTATAAGAAGCTCCAAGGGATTCCGCCGCATCCTCTATAAGAGTTGCACCGTGTGCGTCGCATATACTCTTTATTTGATCGAGCTTCGCAGGCGTGCCGTATAGATTTACCACCACCACGACTTTAACCTCGGGATATATCTCAAACGCCTTTTCAAGCGCTACGGGATCCATATTCCACGTCTCTCTCTCAGAGTCGATAAATATCGGTATTCCCCCTTCGTAAACGACGGGATTTACCGTTGCCGAGAAAGTTAAGTCCGAGCAAAATACCTTGTCACCGCGCTTAACTCCCGCAAGCTTAACGGCAAGATGCAGCGCCGCCGTTCCCGACGACAGCGCAACGGCGCCGTTACAACCGATACGCTCACACGTAAGTCTTTCAACCTCGTTAACGTTTGCGCCTACCGTGGACATCCAATTAGTCCTATACGCCTCGTTAACAAATTCTATCTCTTCTCCGTGCATAGTTGGCGAAGCCAACCACACCTTTTTCTCAAAGGGCTTTATCTGCATATCGATTCCTTTCTTAACTTCAAACGGGTACTGCGTCATCCGCTTCCCTCGCCTCTTTCATCTCCTCTGCCTTTGCGGCATCGGCGTTTATCTCTCGCGGTGTACGGAACGTCGGCACGACCTTATGAAGTGCCTCTCTGACGGTAGTATCGTCTCCTGCCTCCACCGCGCGCGCAAGATGCTCAAGCTTTTCCTCAAGCTCGCCAAGCGTCAGCGGCTGGTCCTTTTCTATAAATATCATCTCGTGCGAGGTCTTATCAAGCATCTCACTCTTGATAAGCAGCTCCTCGTAAAGCTTCTCGCCGGGTCGCAAGCCTATCTCGCGTATCTCTATATCTGAGTAGGGCTCATATCCCGACAGCCTTATCATATTCTCCGCAAGCTCAAGTATCTTTATCGGCTTGCCCATATCAAGAACGAACAGCTCGCCGTTCTTTGCCATCGCTCCCGATTTAAGCACGAGCTGGCTCGCCTCGGGTATAGTCATAAAGTATCGGATTATTCTTTTATCCGTCAGCGTTACGGGACCTCCCGCCGCTATCTGTCTGCGGAATAGCGGTATTACGCTTCCCGCGCTTCCGAGTACGTTTCCAAATCTCGTCGCGCTATACACCGTTTTCGAGCCGCTTGCCGCGTGACTCTGAACTATCATCTCGCACATTCTCTTGGTCGCGCCCATTACGTTCGTCGGATTGACCGCCTTGTCGGTCGAAACCATTATAAAGCGCTCAACCTCATATTTTTCCGAAAGCTCGACGGTATTGAGCGTACCGAAAACATTATTCTCGACCGCCTCGCAGCAATTATGCTCCATAAGCGGAACGTGCTTGTGCGCCGCCGCGTTAAGCACTATCTGAGGGCGATACTCCGCAAACACTCTCTCAAGAGCGGCTCTGTTACAAACCGAAAGTATCTCAACGCGAAGATCAAGCTTGTCCCCGTAAGCCATTCTCAGCTCCTGCTGAACGTCGTAAGCTCCGTTCTCGTAGACGTCAAGTATCACGAGCGTCCTCGGCTGCATAGTGGCGATCTGTCTGCAAAGCTCACTTCCTATAGAGCCTCCGCCACCCGTTATGAGTATCACCTTATCCTTATAGTACGCCGCGGTTTCTTTGTCCGCAAGCGTAACCGACTTTCGGAAAAGCAGCTCCTCTATATCAAATTCGCGAAGCGCTCTTTTTCCGCCCGTAGCCGCAGAGCTCATCACGGGATAATCGTAAACCTTTACCTTAAGTCCCGACTGCTTGTAATGGTCGTAAAGTCTTCTTTTGTGCGATGCTTTAAGATTCGGTA
>JAZOON010000069.1:0-7290 GCA_045655045.1 Eubacteriales bacterium
AAAATTGCGCGAGCAATTCTTAGAAGGACACCGTAACCGAACGCTTTCGTTTCTATATATAAACGTGTCTTCGATTTGTTCGTACAAACCTCAGCCACCAATTTGCCCAAAAGTTTTTTGGTGCTACCTTTTTTTCAAAAAAGGTAGCAAAAACCGCGTCCTCGTTTCCACGCAAACTAACCAATCCGACACAAAAGAAGCTCAATTCCAATAATCAAGGGACGTGTCAATTCCTACGTCCTTTGCGCGGAAGGTAGGATCAAGCCCCGCCTTCCTTTGCTTTTTATAATCGTTCAGCGCGCGGAAGGCGTATTTGCCGAGTATAAACAGAACGGGGATATTGATAAGAGCCATAGCTCCCATAGTAAGGTCCGCGATGTTCCAAAGCAGGTCGGCGGAAAGTCCCGCTCCGAGCAGGATCACCAAGGACGCAAGGATATAGTATACCGCGTTGAATGTCTTGCTCGGTACTTGCCCAATTATATGAGCGAGCGCCTTGTCAACGTAGTAAAGATTTCCGAGCAGTGTTGTAAAGGCGAAAAGTATCATAGCGAGAGTGATAAATACAGGTCCGAAGTCACCGAGCGTTGCGCGCAGAGCCGTTTGAACGTACGGCGCGCCCGAAAGCTCAGCCGAAGGCTCTATTCCCGAACACATACACATAAACGCGGTCGCGGAGCAGACGAGCAGGGTGTCGATAAACACGGACAGCACCTGAACGAGTCCCTGCTTTGCGGGGTGGCTTACGTCAGCCGACGCGGATGCGTTTGGAGCAGAGCCCACACCCGCTTCGTTTGAGAAAAGTCCTCTCTTTACTCCGTACATAACGCACGAGCCGCCAAAGCCGCCGAATATCGCCCTGACGTCAAACGCCTCGGTGAATATGCGGGAGAACACGCTCGGAAGCGACGTTACGTTGAGACAGATTATGACGAGCGCAACGAGTATATACGCAACTCCCATTACGGGAACGAGCACGCTCGTTACCTTTATTACGCGCTTGCCGCCGCCGAAAAGGCAGTAGCCAACGAGCACGGCAAGAATAAGACCGATTATCCACGGGGTGACGTCCGCATTGTAAAATCCGTACGTGGAAAAGGTGGACTGAAGATTGTACGACGCAAGCATATTGAAGCCGAAGCCGTAGGTAAGTATGAGGAATATTGAAAATACCACCGCCAGCGGGCGACAGCCGAGTGCCGCTTCTATATAGTAAGCGGGACCGCCGTAGCTTCCGTCAGGCCCTTTTTTCTTGTATATCTGCGCCAGGGTACTTTCCACGAACGCGGAAGCCGCGCCGATAATTGCTATTACCCACATCCAGAATACCGAGCCGAAGCCGCCAAGGCAAAGCGCCGTTGAAACTCCGATTATATTACCCGTTCCGACACGCGAGGCGGTTGACACCATAAGCGCCTGAAAGGACGAAACGTTCTTTTTATCCGACGGCTTTTCCGTAACCACGCGGAACTGCTCGCCAAGCATACCGAACTGAGAAAATTTCGTGCGGAAGGTAAACCAAAGACCGCCGAGCGCCAAAAGAATTATAAGCACGTAGCTGTAAAGCGCGTCATTAGCAACTGAAATTATTTTTTCCATAGTATCTCCTATCCGTTTTTAATCCAGCTCGTCAAGCGTTTTTGCAAACGACGGCAAGAATTTTTCACAAAAATATTTGACCTCGGGAAGGTCGAAGGACTGCTCTACCGCAGCCTTGAGCGAAAGCTCCGCTTTGGCAAATTCGCGATTACCGCTTCTTAACTCCTCGATACATTTGACGTACGCGGACAGCTTGTCCGCCGCCTTTACAAGACGGTGCTCGTAGGTAGTTTCGTCCTGCTCGATAAGGGGAGAATAGTCCGCCTTCAGCTCGTCGGGCAGCATAGCGATAAGACGCGCGTTGGCAACGCCCTCTATATCCTTGTACGCCTTTCGTATCTCGGGATTGTAGTATTTTATCGGCGTGGGCAGATCGCCCGTTATTACCTCGCTGCTCTCGTGATACAAGGCAAGCGTGGCTACCCTGTCGGCGCAAAGCTCCTTGCCGTATACCCTATTACCGATAACAGCAAGCGCGTGCGCTATCTGCGCCACCTGAGCCGAATGCTCGGCAATGTTTTCTTCCGTCACAGATTTCATAAGACTCCAACGCCTTATAAGCTTCATTCGTGACATATAAGCGAAAAAATTATACATACGTATCCTTTCGGTTGAAATTTCCCACCCGTTTTACAGGGTGGGAAACGTTTTTATTACTCTGCCGTAATAGAAAGTCCAAGCTCGATAAGCGCCTTGGGATCTGCCTCGGACGGACATTTCGTCATAAGCTCGGATGCGTTCTGTACCTTGGGGAAGGCGATAACGTCGCGGATATCCTCAAGACCGAGAAGCAACGTAACAAGACGGTCAAATCCGAACGCAAGTCCGCCGTGAGGGGGTACTCCGTAACGGAAAGCGTCAAGCAGATATCCGAACTTCTCCTTCGCTTCCTCATCGGAAAGACCGAGAACGGAGAACATTTTTTTCTGTATAGCCGAATCGTGTATTCTTATAGAACCGCCGCCAAGCTCCGTTCCGTTGAGAACTATGTCGTAAGCCTTAGCGCGAACTCTTGCGGGGTCGCTGTCGAGATACTCAAGGTCCTCGTCCATAGGCGAGGTGAAGGGGTGGTGCATGGCGTAGAAGCGACCGTCCTCTTCGCTGTACTCAAGAAGCGGGAACTCCGTTACCCACAAGAACTTAAAGTCAAACGGATCGAGAATATTCATTCTCTTAGCGCACTCGCAGCGCAATGCGCCGAGCGAATCGAATACGACCTTGTTTTTGTCCGCTACGATAAGGATAAGGTCGCCCGCCTCTGCCGCCATAGCGGTCTTTATAGCCTCGTTCTCCCCGTCCGTGAGGAACTTTGCGTAAGACGAGGATATTTCTCCCGTCTCCGCCCACTTGAGCCAGGCAAGACCCTTAGCGCGGTAGGATTTTACGAACTCAACGAGCGAATCTATCTCCTTACGGGAGAATTTAGCTCCGCCCTTGACGTTGATGCCTCTTACCGAGCCGCCTGCCTCGACTGCTCCCGAGAACACCTTGAAGCCACAATCTCTTACGCAGTCCGAAAGGTCAACAAGCTCAAAGCCAAAGCGTATATCGGGCTTGTCCGAGCCAAAGCGGGACATAGCCTCAGCGTAAGGCATACGGATAAACTCGCCCTCAAGCTCCGCACCGATAAACTCCTTCATAACCTTTTTGATAAAGCCCTCGTGCATCTTCATAACGTCGTCCGCGGTAACGAAGGACATCTCCGTATCTATCTGCGTAAATTCAGGCTGACGGTCAGCGCGAAGGTCCTCGTCGCGGAAGCAACGCGCTATCTGGAAATATCTGTCGAAGCCCGAAACCATAAGTAGCTGCTTATAGAGCTGAGGAGATTGGGGAAGCGCGTAAAACTTGCCCGTGTGAACTCGGGAAGGAACGAGATAGTCTCTCGCACCCTCGGGAGTGGGCTTACAGAGGTTAGGCGTTTCGATATCGATAAAGCCGTTTTCCGCATAGTAGTCGCGCGCTATCTTGGAAATACGCGAACGCGCTATGATATTTTTTTGCATATCGGGACGGCGAAGGTCAAGGTAACGGTGGCGCAGACGAAGCTCCGCGTTTACGTTGCTGTTCTCCACTATCTCGAAGGGGGGAGTTTCCGACGCGGAGAGTATACGAAGCTCGTCAACGGCTATCTCAACCTCTCCCGTAGGAAGATTTTTGTTTATCGCTCCCTCTCCGCGGCGGCGTACTACGCCCTTGGCGCAAAGAACGTATTCCGCTCTTATGCCGAACGCGCGGTCGAATATCTCCTTGTCGGTCTTTTCGTCGAACGCAAGCTGTACGATACCCGTACGGTCACGCAGGTCGATAAATATAAGCGAGCCAAGGTCTCTTTGCTTCTGCACCCAGCCCATTACGCATACGCGCTCTCCTACGTTCTCCGCGGAAAGCTCAGCGCACATATGCGTTCTTTTGTCGTTTGCTCTTAAAAGTTCTGCCATATCAGTTTTCTCCTTGATTTATATAGGTTGTCCGTCTTTGTTGAAGAGCGGAAGCTTTTCAAGATAAATAATATCGTCTCTCTCTTGCGCGTCGCCCTCGGCAAGAACGGTCATCTTGCCGCAGATCTCACCGCCCGCAAGCTCAACGAGCTGCTCGAGTGCCGAAAGTGATTCTCCCGTCGATATAACGTCGTCAACTATAAGTATTTTTTTACCCCTCATAAGCTCCGCGTCCGCCACGTCAAGGTAAAGCTTTTGCTCCTTTTCGGTGGTTATGGAGCGAACGTTCGCCTCAAACACTCCCGTCATATAAAGCTTTGGCGCTTTTCTGGCGAGAAAATACTTTTGATTTCCCGCAAGTCTTGCCATTTCGTGGACAAGCGGAATACCCTTTGCCTCAGCGGAAATAAGGTAATCGTATTCGGGCGCTGCCTTGAGCAGAGCCTGGGCGCAAGCCGTCGTCAGCTCGGGGTCTCCGAAAATAACGAACGCGCCTATCTTAAGCTCGTCGCTTATAGGACAAAGCGGGAGCTTTCTATCAACGCCCGCAATATTCATCTGATAATACGTCAATGACATAATAATCACTCCGTTTCTTAATTTTGGGAAAATTATCTCCATCTTTATATTATACACAAATCCGCCCGAAATGTCAACCTAATTTCACTAAAAAAAGGCAATACCGTTCCGAAAATCGGTCAGATATTGCCCTTGGTCTTTTCGTTATTGACAACGCAAATAGCTTTTTTAGTCTCTTCCGACGGCTTTGATGTACTCGTCGTACGTCATAAGTATTCTGAGCGCGGCGAGAAGCGCGTTGGGTGTCATTTTCGCGGGAAGTCCGAGAGCTTTAGCAAGCTCGTCGCGCCGAGCCGCGCTGTTTGGCGCGCCCGTGAGCCCGTCGATGTAAAAGTCCGTTTTAGAAAGCGGATTTTCCGAAAGCCGCAACGCCGCGTCCTTGCTCTCAAACGGCGCGAGCAGGTCGTAAAGAAGCTTTTGCTCCATACCCTCAACGCCAAGAGTTCCTTCCGCCGACGGCTGGGACTTCCTCTTTTCCTTTCCCGCTATCTGCGGTATATAAAGCTGTATTATCCGGTCGCTCCTTATAGCCGAGGTCAGGTGTGAGCGTATCAGCTTCCCCGCCCCGTCGCTGTCCGTGAGCACGATAACGGGCGTCCTTTCGCCAAGAGAGCGAAAGAGCGCGAGCTTTTCCGCCTTTTTGAATATACCGAAGCCGTCCGTGGTAAGCACCGTCGCCTCGCACACGCAAAGCACGCGAAGGCGGTCATACTTTCCCTCAACGATTATAGGATAAGGTATCACGAGCTTTTTTATCTCTTCCATCTTTACCTCATAACGAACCACAGAATAACCGCCGCGCCAAGTATAATCCTGTAAACGCCGAAGGGCGCAAAGCTGTGCTTCTTAACGAAATCCATAAGGAATTTTATAGCGAGCATAGAAACGGCAAAGGCAACGACGCACGCGACTGCAAGCACCGCCCACGCCGACGCGGGAACGGCAATATTCTCCTCAAGCACGAAGTCAAAGAAGGAATATCCCTTTATAAGACTTGCCCCCGCCATAGCGGGTATACCGAGGAAGAAGGAAAATTCCGCCGCCGCGCTCCTTGAAATACCGAGAAAGCGCGAGCCAAGTATCGTCGAGCCCGACCGTGACGTACCGGGAACTATCGACAAAGCCTGAAAGCAGCCTATAAACGCCGCCTGTGAAAAGGATATGCCGTCAACCGATACGACCTTGCTTTCCTTGTTTTTGTGCGCCCTCTCGATAACGATAAACAGCGCGCCGTAAACGATGAGAGCCGCCGCAACGACCTGCCAATTATATATCCAACCGTCAATGTCCTTGCCGCTTGCCTTCTCAAGCAGCTTATCGCCAACTATACCGATAAGCGCGGCGGGTATGCTTGCCACAACGACCTTCGCCCAAAGTATCCAGGTGGACTTTTTCTCCTGTACGCCTTTTTTCGGAGAAAACGGATTGAGCTTTCCGAAAAAGGTCACCACGACGGCAAGTATCGCGCCAAGCTGTATAACCACCTCAAACATACTGAAGTATTCCTCGGCAAAGCGCGCGCCAAGCTCGGGGGCTACCTCAAGAGGCAGTATTTCCTCAAGCAGAATAAGATGCCCCGTTGAGCTTACGGGCAACCACTCGGTGATGCCCTCAAGTATTCCGTAAAGCACTGCCTTCAAAAATTCTATAATCATAAACTCTCCCCAAAAATAACCGATGTCCTTAAAGTATACGTCCCGCGCTGAGGATTTATTTCAGCTCAAACTCGCCAAGAACGGTCTTTTCTATATACGTGTCCTTAAAGGAGCGGAGCTTATCCATATGCGGCTGAGCTATATGTACCTCTTGGTGTCGCTTGCTCTCCCACGCCTCGATAAGCAGAAGCTCGTTTTTGTCAGCCTCGGAAAAATAGTAGTCGTAGCGCAGACAGCCGTCCTCGGCTCTTATACTGTCAAGTATTCCCTCGCTCTTCACTTTTTCAACAAACGCTTCTCTTTTTCCGTCGTAGCAGTTAAATTTTACGTAAATAGTATACATCTCTCAAACCTCTCTTTTAAAAATTTCATAATCCCCGCTCTTTATACGGGCGATAAAATCAGCCTCGTCGGTTATAGGCGATGAGGTTTTAATGCCGCCAAGCATTTTCGCCCCCTCCCCCTTGTGATTATCCGAGCCCGCAAAGGCAAGCAGACCGTAATTTTCCGCGTAAAGCCTTGCCATTGAATTTGCGAGATCCGTGTTTCCCGCGTTGTATATCTCAACTCCGTGAACGTGACGCGGGAAAAGACGGATATGGTCTATATATTCAGCCTCGCGATACGGATGCGCCTGAATGATTAGCGCGCCTTGCTCGGATAAAAAGCTTAGCTCCTCGGATCTTTTCATATTTTCTATCTCAGAATGAGATAGAAACCACTCCTTGTCAAGTCCGTAAACGAGAAAATCCGTGCCGCCGTAGGACATCTCCACGCCGCAAAACACCGAAAGTCCTATTTCCTTGCCGATCTCAACACCCTCCTCGTAGTCCGAGAAGAAGAAACGGATACGCTCCTCGTACGGCAAGCTGTGGGATATATTTATATTGCCGTCGATAAAATGATTGGTTATGAACACGCCCTCGTAGTCTGCTCTTTTATAAAACTCCAATGCCTCTCTTACCGTCACCCTTCCGCATCTGCTCACGGGATAGGTATGGAGATGTGTCTCGTAT